>JAJECZ010000427.1 GCA_022821735.1 Alphaproteobacteria bacterium
CCTTCTTCCCGTCATGCCCGGAACAAGTCCACTGCTGTCCGGTTCAGCCATCAGGGCGAAGCCAATTGGGGGTCGGCCGGGTTTCCCCCCTCCCGCTCGGCGGGAGGGGTCGGGGGAGGGCTTCGCAGACGCGCGCGGACGGTTGCCGGGCTTCGCCCGCCGCCGCGCTGGACGCGGCGAACGTCACGAATGGCGGCGTTGGCGCCGCCGGCCTGGCGGCCGGCCCCCTCTTCCATCCTCTCCCCGCAAGCGGGGAGAGGGGATTTGCAGCCGGCGCTACTCAGGATGAGGGACGCCGGGCGGCCGATCCGAGCCTCGATTCCACCGGACCCTTCGAAACCCGGTCGAACCCGGGCCATGCGTCCTGCTCGCTAAATCCAAACCGGACAGCAGTGGAACAAGTCCGGGCATGACGGAGTGGGACGTTTGGCCATGACGATGAGGGTAGCAGTCCTGAGGCTACGCGCTGTAATTTTTTCCTTGTTTTTCTCCCTAATGTTCTTTATATGTGTCCTCAAACTCCTAAGGGAACCGGAAGAGGCCATGACCTGACGGTAAAAGCGGCGATGCCGCTCTTGCAGAAAGCGAACGCGCGGTGGCCATGGGGCGGCTGCACAACAGGGCAGGTGCGCGCGCCGGGCCGCGATTATTCATCGGAGTTCGAGTACTGGCGGGGCCGGACGGCGCAATGTTCATGGCAACCGGGCGGGGCCGTATCCGGGAAGGGAGACATGAGGGATATGAAGGACATGACGGTGGTGCGCAGGCGAGGCCATGCGGTCGGCGAGCATCTCAGGCGCCGCGCGGTCGCGGCGGTGCTGGAGAAGGGGATGACCTTGCGGGCCGCGGCGCGTCTCTACGAGGTGAGCGACAGCAGCATCTGTGTCTGGGTGCAACGGTTTCGCGAGCGCGGCCATGTCCGGCCCGACAGGCAGGGTGGCGGCGGAGTCTCGCGGATCGAGCCGGAGCGGGAGCGTATCTTCCGTATCCTGAAGGCGCGGCCGGGGTTGTCCATCGATGGGCTGCGCAAGGCGCTTGCCGCCGAGGGCGTCACCTTCAGCTTCGCAACGGTGCAGCGCTTCCTGAAGCGCCACGGCCTCGAACGCAAGAAGCGCCTCGCGGCCGCTAACCTGATCCGGAACTCCCGGCCGCGCGGGGGCGGGCGGTAGCGGCGGTATGGGGTCCGCCGGTATCAGCTGGATGCGGCGACGAGACCGACGATGAACCCGATCACGCCGATGACGGTGATGACGGCTCCGCCGACCCTGGCCTGGAGGCCGTCATCCGCCCCGAATCCGATCCGCATGGCGACGAGGCCCAGTATTGCGACCAGGGCGGACATGACCAGACCGAGTGCGGTGCCCATCGGGTGTTCCTTTGCCTTGCGCTCTACTGCGCCGACATGCCCCTGAGCCGTTCCGAGCGCCGCCGCAGCAGTTCGACGGTGGTCAGCAGGCAGATCGAGATGACCACGAGGATGGTCGCGACGGCGAGGATCGTCGGGCTGATCTGCTCGCGCAGGCCGGTGAACATCTGCCAGGGGAGCGTCTTCTGGCCGGCAGAGCCGACGAACAGCACCACGACCACCTCGTCGAAGGAGGTGATGAAGGCGAAGAGGCCGCCGGAGATCACGCCGGGCAGGATCAGCGGCGCCTGCACCTTGAAGAAGGTCCGGACCGGATTGGCGCCGAGATTGGCGGCGGCGCGTGTCAGGCTCCGGTCGAAGCCGACCAGCGTCGCGGTCACCGTGATGATGACGAACGGGATGCCGAGCGCCGCATGGGCCAGCACGACGCCGACATAGGTGCCCTGGAGGCCGATGCGCGAATAGAAGAAATACATGCCGGCCGCGGAGATGATGAGCGGCACGATCATCGGGGAGATCAGCACCGCCATGATCGCGCCCCGGAACGGCACATGGCTCTGCGACAGGCCGATGGCGGCGAGCGTGCCCAGGCTCACCGAGAGGATCGTCGCAACCGGAGCGATCCGCACGGAATTGTAGAGCGCGTTCTGCCAGTCGATGTTGGTAAAGAAGTCGTTGTAATTCACCATGCTGTAGGCGTCAGCCTCAAGAGCCAGCATTCCCGGCGTGAAGGTGAAATAGGGAAGCGGGTTGAAGCTGAGCGGGACGATGACCAGCAGGGGGAAGATCAGGAAGAAGAAGACCAGCACGCAGATGAGCCGGAAGCCCCAGTACCAGGCCTTCTGGCCGGTCGATGCATATGGCGGCAGTGCGGCCATGTCCGCTATCCCAGCTTCACATTGTCGATGCCGACGATCCTGTCGTAGAGCCAGTAGAGGACCAGCACGACCACCAGCAGGATGACGCCCAGCGCCGCGGCGAGGCCCCAATTGAGGCTCGACGAGATGTGGTAGGCGATCCGGTTGGAAATGAAGGTGCCCGAAGTGCCGCCGACCAGCTCGGGCGTGATGTAGTAGCCGATGGCGAGGATGAAGACGAGGATCGAGCCGGCGCCGATGCCGGGCACGCTCTGCGGGAAATAGACCCGCCAGAACGCGGTCCAGTCCGTCGCCCCGAGCGATTTCGCGGCGCGCATGTAGCTCGGCGGGATCGTGCGCATCACCGAGTAGAGCGGCAGGATCATGAACGGCAGCAGGATATGCGTCATGGCGATGATCGTGCCGGTCTGGTTGTTGATCATCGCCAGCCGCCCGTCATCGGCGACGAGGCCTATGAAGACCAGTGTGTCGTTGATGACGCCCTGTTGCTGAAGCAGCACCTTCCAGGCGGAGGTGCGGACCAGCAGCGAGGTCCAGAACGGCAGCAGCACCAGGATCATCAGCATGTTCGACGTGCGCATCGGCAGCGTGGCCAGCAGGAAGGCGACCGGATAGCCGATCAGCAGGCAGGCGACCGTGATGACGACGCTCAGCAGCAACGTGCGCTCGAACAGGAAGATGTAGATCCGTTCGTTCTCAGGCCTCGCCTCGATTCCGGTTGCGCCGAGCTTCGCATCGACGGCGTTGAGGAAATAGCCGGACGTGTAGGCGCTCGAAAACCGCTTGATTGTGGCCCAGGTCTCGGGATCGGCCCAGCTTTTGTGGATCTTGGCGAACTGCGCGGCGAGGTCGCCGTCCTCCTCCATCCTCTTGACCCGCCGCCCGGTCTTGCGCAGCAGGCTGGCGACTCCCGTCTGCTCGTAGTTGAGCCGGGAGCCGAGCTTGGTATGCGCCTTGGCGGCGACCGCAGCGAGCAGGTCCTGGCGAAGGGCGGCGAAGACCTTTTCGCCCGGCGGTTGGCCGGAGGCGTCGTCCCAGTCCTCCAGCGCTGCAACGGTGAGCGGCAGCGTATTCGGCACGATCGCGTTCTCGACCGAACGGAACAGCATGTCCGCGATCGGTGCTGCGAAGGTGACCAGAATGAAGATCAGCAGCGGCGCGATCAGCATGAGCGCGCGCAGCTTCTGCAGGCGAAGCGCGCGGGCGAGCGACTGCCTCAGCGGCCGGCCGTCTGCCGCCAGGATAGGTCCGGAAACGCTGTCGCCGTTCGCCATGGGGCCCGGTGCGCCCTCGTCAAAAAGCGGGAAAGGCGGAGGGGCCCGGAGGCCCCTCCCTCAAATCGGCCCTACTTGGCGAGCCAGGTCTGGAACTTCGCGTCGATGTCGTCGCGATAGTCCGCCCAGAACTCGTAGTTGTAGAGCAGCGTGTTGCTCATATTGTCCGGGTGGTTCGGCATATGCGGGCCCATTTCGATTCCGAGGCTCGCATGTTTGCCCACCATCGGCGCCGAGGACATGCGCGCCGGACCGTAGGAGATGAATTTCGCCTGGTCCGCAAGGCGCTGGGTGTCGGTGGCGAAATTGAGATAGTGCAGCGCGCGCTTCTTGCGCTCGTCGCTAAGGTTCGCCGGGACGATCCACCCGTCGAGGTCGAACACCTGGCCGTCCCACAGCATGGCGACCGGCTGCTTGTCCTCTTCGATCAGCTTGAACAGGCGCCCGTTATAGGTCGAGCCGATCACGACCTCGCCGTCCGCCAGAAGCTGCGGCGTATCCGCGCCGGCGGACCACCACACGACCTGGTCCTTGATGGTGTCGAGCTTGGCGAAGGCGCGCGCCTGGCCTTCCTCGGTCGCCAGCTGGTCGTAAATGTCTTCCATGGCGACGCCGTCGCACATCAGCGCCCATTCCATGTTGTTGATCGGGCGCTTCTCGAGGCTGCGCTTGCCCGGATAGGTCTCCAGGTCGAACACGGCGCAGACATCCTTGGGCGGCGTGTCGCCCACCATGTCGGTGCGGTAGCCGAAGGTCGTCGAATAAACGATCTGCGGGATGAAGCAGGGCGTCACGAGGAAGTCGCCGAAATCCTTGGACGCGGGTGTGCCGTCGGGCGCCGCCGCCAGCATCGAATCCACGTCGACTTCCATCGCGAGGCCTTCGTCGCAAAGCCGGATGGCGTCCGAGGCGACCACATCGACCACGTCCCAGGTCGTGTTGCCGGCTTCCGCCATGGCGCGAAGCTTGGCGACCGCTTCCGCCGCGCTTTCATCGTTGATGATGTTCACGCCCGGATTCATTTCCATGTACGGCTTGTGGTAGGCGTTCATCTGGGACGCCGAGTAGGCCCCGCCCCAGGACACGATGGTCATGTCCTCCGCCTGCGCCGCGCCGGCCATCGCCGCGGAGGCGACCGCGCCGGCTGCAAGGAACGTTCTGAGTCTCATTGTGGCGTTCTCCCTTGTTTACCACTCGTTCAGGCCAGTCGCGGCGTAACGGGGAGACAGCAGCGCCGCCCCCGTATTTCGGGTCACGCCGCATCCAACGCTCTACAATCGTTCGTGAGCCATCCTATGGGGGTTGTTTCACCCACTCTCAGCATTGAGTGTTTGGCGGAATTCGGGATCTTGACGATGAAGTCATCCCGGCCGGCGACCTCCATCCGGCAGCGGATGTGATCCCCCAGATAGATCAGTTCGACGACTCTGCCCTGAAGCTGGTTCGGCGCCGAGGGTTCCGCGATCAGCACGCGTTCGGGCCGGATCGACAACATCGTCCGGAAACCGACCCCCTGGCAGTTGACCGCCAGCGCGCCGATCTCCTCGGCCCCGTCCAGATGGACGCGCGCTTCCTTGTCCGCAAACGCCGTTACCATGCCGTCGAGCTTGTTGTTTTCGCCGATGAACTGCGCCACGAAAGCGTTTTCGGGCCTCTCGTAGAGGTCCTCCGGAGTCGCGAGCTGCTGGATCACGCCGTCGTTGAAGACCGCGATCCGGTCGGACATCGTCAGGGCCTCCGACTGGTCGTGCGTGACATAGACGACGGTGACGCCCAGCCGCTCGTGCAGATGCTTGATCTCGTACTGCATGTGCTCGCGCAGCTGCTTGTCGAGTGCTCCCAGCGGCTCGTCCATCAAAACGAGGTCGGGTTCGAACACCAGGGCGCGCGCCAACGCCACGCGCTGCTGCTGGCCGCCGGAAAGCTGGGCCGGCCGGCGCCCCGCGAACTCGGTGCCGCCCATCTGGACCATATCCAGTGCGCGCTGGACTTTCTCCTGCACTTCCGTGCGGCTCATCCGGCGCACCTGCAGCGGGAACGCCAGATTTTCCGCGACCGTCATGTGCGGAAACAGCGCGTAGTTCTGGAAGACCATTCCGATGCCGCGCTTGTGCGGCGGAATGTTGTTGATCGGGCGGCCGCCGAGGCTGATCTGGCCGTGCGTGGCCACCTCGAACCCTGCCAGCATCATCAGGCAGGTGGTCTTGCCGGAACCCGAAGGGCCGAGCATCGTCAGGAACTCGCCGCGCGCGATTTCGAGATTCAGGTTCTTCACGACAAGCGTTTCGCCGTCGTAGCTCTTCTGAACGCCGTCAAACGCGACGAAAGCGCGGTCTCGGTCCGTCACGGTGTCTCCTGTAGCCGGCAGTTGCGAGCGGACGCTAACACAAACGGAGCGGCAATCGATAGGGGGCTTGAGATTTTCGACCGCCCGGCGGGGTTTCGCCTCCCCGCAGTTGCTGCTATTCGCCCCGGGTCCCCAACCCTCAAGCGAAGGAGTTTCCGGAATGGCCCAGCAACTCCTCCACCTCGTTTTCGGCGGGCGCCTGGTGCACCCCGACGGAACCGAATTCGCAGACCTCAAGGCCCTCGATATCGTCGGCATCTACCCCAACTACGCCGAGGCCGCCAGGGCCTGGCGCGGCAAGGCCCAGGGCACGGTGGACGATGCGCACATGCGCTACTACGTCGTGCATCTGCACCGCCTGCTGGACCCGGATAACCACGAACACGCGGAAGGACATTGCTGATGGACGGCGGGGAGGCGCTGGCGGAGACGCTTGCAGCATGGGACGTGGAAGCGGCATTTGCCGTTCCGGGAGAGAGCTACCTCCCTGTCCTCGCGGGGCTGCAGCGCCGGGCGAATGCCATCCGCCTCGTCACGCCCCGCCATGAGTCGGGTGTCACCTTTGCCTGCACGGCCTATGGCAGAATTGCCGGCAAGCCGGCAGTCGGTCTCGTCAGCCGCGGGCCCGGTTCGACCAATGCGTCCATCGGTTTGCATGTCGCCCGACAGGATTCGGTGCCGATGCTGCTGGTGATCGGCGATGTGCCGACCGCCTCCAAGGGACGGGAGGCGTTCCAGGAAATCGACTACCACAAGATGTTTTCCGGCATCGCGAAGGCAGTGTTCGAGCCGGAAACGGCGGCGGAGGTGCCGGACAAGACGGCCCGCGCGCTCGAACTCGCCATGGCGGGGCGGCCGGGGCCTGTCGTACTGGTCATGCCCAAGGACATTTCGGACGGCGACGCAGGCGCGCCGGCCGTGCCGCAGCCTGTCCCGCGCGCTCCGGTATTGCCGGACGCCGAAACCATTGCCGGGGCGGCGCGGCTGATCGATGCCGCCCGCCGCCCGGTCGTCATCGCGGGAGAACTGATCGCGTTCGAGGGGGCGGAAGCCTCGCTTTCCGGATTCGCTGCAGCCAGCGGCGCGGCCGTAACCACCGCCTATCGGTGCCAGGATGCGATCGCCAATGACGAGCCGGCCTATATCGGTCATCTGGAAATCAACCGCGACAGCTTCCAGGAGCAAGGCTGGGAGGAGGCGGATCTTGTCATCGCGGCCGGTGCGCGTCTGGACGGCATCACGACCCGCGACTTTTCGATGATCCGGGACGACCAGACGTTGATCCATATCCATCCCGACGCCGCGGTCCTGGAACGCTGGCCGTCCGGAGCAGCGATCCGGGCCGATGCGGGGCCCGCACTGGAGGCGCTCTCCGCCGCCGTTTCGAACGGCAGTCCGGATCGTCTCGACTGGCGGGCGGGCCTGAACAGGGCCTACCGGGATTTTTCGGAGCCCGGCAGCGTTCCCGTTCACGGTCGCGTCGATCTCGCGGAAATCACTGCCGAAACCCGGAGGCAATTGCCGCCCGATGCGGTGGTCATCACCGACAGCGGGACCTTTGCGCGATGGGTGCATCGGTATTTCCGGTTCGCCGGACCCCGTACCCAGGCGGGGCCGATGGCCGGCGCGATGGGCTACGGCGTGCCCGGCGGCATCGGCGCCGCGCTCGCCCGGCCACGGTCTCCGGTCGTCGTCTTTGTCGGCGACGGCGGCTTCCTGATGACGGGACAGGAGGCCGTGACCCTGGTGCAGGAACGCCTGCCGGTGAAGATCGTCGTCTGCGACAACAATGCGTGGGGGTCAATCCTGACCTCGCAGCAGTCACGGTACGGCGAAGCCGGCGTCTTCGGCACAAGGCTGGAAAGCCCAGATTTCGAGGCAGTTGGCCGGGCTTACGGCCTCCATGCAAGCCGCGTGCAGGAGACAGGCGAGTTCGCCGGCGCCCTTGCTGCCGCGCTTGCGCATCCGGGGCCGGCGCTGATCCACCTCGAACTCGACGAGCGCGACATCTCGCCCTTCACTGGCGCTTCGCAGTCCTACCGCGTCTGACCGCAGCGGGGTCGGGCGGCCCTTCTTGAAGCGGGACTCCTGCTATTCTAGCGTGCGGCGCCCAGGTTCGAGGCCCGAGGGGGGGAAAGCCGGCATGAGCATCCGCATCGAGACTCTCGACGCGTTCTTCAATCCGAAGTCCGTGGCCATCGTCGGTGCCTCGTCCAACTTCGCGAAGATCGGCGGCCGGCCGGTCCACAACATGAAAATCTCGGGCTATGGCGGCAAGGTGTTTCCGGTCAACCCTGGCGCTGCCGAGATCCAGGGCCTGCCGGCCTTTCCCGCCGTTGGCGATATTCCGGGCTCCGTCGATATGGCAGTGATCGTCGTACCGATGCCGCATGTGGAACCGGCGCTGACGGCCTGCATCGACAAGGGCGTGAAGGCCGCCATCGTGCTGTCCTCCGGTTTCGCCGAGATTTCCGAGGACGGCGCGCGCGCCCAGCGCCGCCTGGCCGATCTCGGCGCCGAGGGCGGGCTCCGCATCATGGGCCCCAATTGCATGGGCGTGATGAATACCGGCACCGGCATGATCGCCACCTTCATCTCGGCCATCGGCGACACGGGGCCCGAGAGGGGCACGATTTCGGTCGCCGCGCAGTCGGGCGCTTTCGGCGGCCACTGCTTCACGCTCGCACGCGAACGGGGCCTCGGCCTGAACCTCTGGGCCACAATGGGCAACCAGTGCGATGTCGAGTTCTCCGACTGCCTCGCCTACATGGCGCAGGACCCCGGCACCAGCGTCGTGCTCGGCTACATGGAAGGCGTGCAGGACGCGGACAAGCTCATCGAAGCCCTGGAAGTAGCCCGCGCCGCCGAGAAACCGGTCGTGCTGATGAAAGTCGGGCGCTCCGAGGTCGGGACTGCTGCTGCGGCCTCCCACACGGCATCGCTCACGGGCTCCGACGCCGTTTTCGATGCGCTTCTGCGCCAATACAACGTATTTCGACCCCACAGCATCGACGAGATGTTCGATGTCGGCTACGCCTTCGCCGGAGGCCAACTGCCGAAGAGCGCCAGGACGGGCATCATCACGGTGTCCGGCGGGGTCGGCGTCATCATGGCCGATGCGGCGGAGGACGCCGGCCTCGAACTGCCGCCGCTGCCCGAGGCGACGCAGGCGCGGATGAAGACGCTCGTGCCCTTTGCCGGCACCCGCAACCCGCTGGATGTGACCGCGCAGTTCATCAACGACGCGACCCTGATGGAGACCATGTACGGCGCCCTGCTGGAAGAGGGCGACTATGCAAGTGCGGTCTGCTTCCTGGCGGGCGTCGGCCTGAACCCGCTGATGATGAAGGAGCTGGAACCGAGCCTGGAGGCGGTACGGCGGCGTTTCCCCGACCAGTTGCACATGCTCGCCATCCTGACCACGCCCGAGCGCCGCGCGAGAATCCAGGAGATGGGCTATCTCTGCTACGAGGATCCCAGCCGGGCGATCCACGCGCTCGGGGTTCTGGCGCGGTATTCCGAGGCGCTGAAACGGGGGCCGTCCGCGCCGCCTCCGGACCTGCTGTCCGATGCGCCGAGGCTCAGTGCCGGAGCGGCCATCAACGAGGTCGAAGGCAAGCGCATTCTGGCGGCCGCCGGCGTGCCGGCCATCCCGGAGCGAATTGCGGGTTCGTCTTCGGAAGCTGCCGAGGCGGCTGAGATGGCGGGCTTTCCGGTCGTTATGAAGATCGTATCGCCGGACATTCTCCACAAATCGGAAATCGGCGGCGTCATCCTCAATGTCGCGACGCGGGACGCTGCCGAAACGGCCTACCGCGACCTGCTTGCGCGCGCTGAAGCGCATGCGCCGGACGCGCGCATCGACGGCGTGCTGGTCGCACCGATGGTTTCGGGCGGTGTCGAGACCATCCTTGGCGTTGTCCGCGACCCGGTGTTCGGGCCGGTGGTGATGTTCGGGCTCGGCGGCATT
>JAJECZ010000233.1 GCA_022821735.1 Alphaproteobacteria bacterium
TCGACGTCACCCGCATCGGCCTCGGGCCGACGCCGATGCTCTATTTCGCCATGTACCATCTGGGCCTCGACGCGGGCGTCATGGTCACCGGCTCACACAACCCGCCCGACTACAACGGCTTCAAGATGGTCGTGGCGGGCGAAGCCTTTTTCGGCGAGCGCATCCGGGCGCTCGGGCCGCTCGCCGCCGCAGGCGGGTTCGCCGAGGGGCGGGGCGCGGTTTCCGGGGCCGCTGTCGAGGACGCCTATGTCGCGCGGCTGGTCGAGGAGGCCGGGGCCGGGCCGGGGCTGCGCGTCGGCTGGGACGCCGGCAACGGTTCGGCCGGGCGCGTCATGGCCCGGCTCGCGGCGCTGTTGCCGGGCGAACATTTCCTGCTCAACGAAGAGATCGACGGGACCTTTCCCGCGCACCATCCGGACCCGACCGTGCCGGAAAACCTGGTCCAGCTTGTCGATCTGGTACGCCGCGAGCGGCTCGACCTCGGCATTGCGCTCGACGGCGACGGCGACCGCATCGGCGCGGTCGATGGCGACGGCGAGGTGCTTTGGGCGGACCAGCTCCTGATCCTGCTCGCCCGCGACCTGCTGGCCGAGCGGCCGGGCGCGGGCGTCATCGCCGACGTGAAGGCGAGCCAGGCGCTGTTCGACGCCGTGGCCGAGGCCGGCGGCCGGCCTGAGATGTGGAAGACGGGCCACACGCTCATCAAGAGCCGCATGGCCGAGACCGGCGCGCCGCTCGCCGGCGAGATGAGCGGGCACATCTTCTTCGCCGACCGCTGGTACGGCTTCGACGACGGCCTCTACGCCGCGCTCCGGCTGCTGGGCGCGCTGGAGCGTTCCGGCCTCACGCTGGCGGCGTTCCGCCGGTCGCTGCCGGTGTGGATCAACACGCCGGAGCTGCGCTTTCCCTGCCCGGAGGCCCGCAAATTCGACGTGCCGGGCGAGGTTGCCGGGCGGCTGGCCGCGGCCGGTGCCGATGTGAACGCGACCGACGGCGTGCGCGTCGCCACCGAAGACGGCTGGTGGCTGCTGCGCGCCTCCAACACGCAGGATGCGCTCGTCGCGCGCTGTGAGGCCCATGCGGGGGCAGGCGAGGCCGGGCTGGCCCGCCTCAAGGCCGCGCTCGCAGCCGAGCTCCGCGCCTCGGGCATCGAACCGCCGGAGATCTGAGACAGTCCATGCCCGAGGCCCGTCCCAATCCGCTCAAGCTCAACCGGCTGCAATGCAAGACGCTGGTGTTGTTGCAGACGCTTGCCGAACTGCCGCGCCACGCGACGCCGGGGCCCGAGGAGGGCGAGACCGTGATCGCCTCCATGCCGCCCGCGCACGGCAACCATTTCCATCTGGGGCCCTATATCGTGTTCGCGCGCGACACCACAGGGCTCGCCAACCGCTCCGTATTCGTTGCGCTTACCCGGCGCGGACTGGTGCGCGACGCCGGCGGGCGCACCGTGCTGACGGTTGCCGGCAGGGACTACGAAACCGGCATCGCCGGCTCTATCCTGCACCGCAGCGACCACGATTGAGACAGGGCGGCCGTCACCACCCGCCCGACGGGAGGGGGAACAGTGCATATCGGATTTATCGGTCTCGGCACCATGGGCGGGCCCATGGCGCTCAATATCCGCAGGGCGGGCTTCGAGATGACCGTCCACGACCTGAACCGCCAGGCCGCCGGCCCGCTGGAGGCCGCGGGCGCGGCATGGGCGGAAAGCCCGCGCGCCGTAGCGGAAGCCTCCGACGTGGTGCTGACCTCGCTGCCGGGCCCGCCGGAGGTGGAGGCGGTTGCGCCGGAGCTTCTGGCTGGCTTCGCCAAGGGCAAGGTCTGGTTCGACCTGACCACCAACTCGCCGGTGCTGATCCGCCGCCTGCATCCGGCCTTCGCGGAAATCGGCGCGGAGCTGTTCGACGCGCCCGTGAGCGGCGGCCCGCGCGGGGCGCAGTCCGGCAAGCTCGCCGTGCTGGTCGGCGGCGACAAGGCGGTATTTGAGGCGAACCGCGCCCCGCTCGACGCCATGGGCGACCAGGTGCGCCATGTCGGGCCGCTGGGTGCGGGCGCGGTCACCAAGCTCGTCCACAACGCCTCCGCCTATGCGATGCAGGCCGCGGTCGCCGAGATGTTCACCGCCGGCGTCAAGGCCGGAGTGGAGCCGCTGGCGCTCTGGGAGGCGATCCGGCAGGGCGTGCGCGGGCGCCAGCGCGGCTTCGACAGCCTGGCGGACCATTTCCTGCCCAACGACTACGACCCGCCCGCCTTCGCGCTGCGCCTCGCGCACAAGGACGTGTCGCTCGCGGCCGAGCTCGGCCGCGACATGGGCGTGCCGATGCGGCTCATCGACATGACCCGCGCCGAGATGAGCGAGGCTCTGGGCCGCGGCTGGGGCGACCGCGACTCCCGCGCCTTCCTCCTCCTCCAGCAGGAGCGCGCCGGCGTGGAGATCGAGGTGGACAAGGCTGCCATCGACGCCGTGCTCAAGGCGGACGGGTAGGCAGGACGGTGACGGCACCCGCGATTCCGCCCGCGCTGTTCGAGTTCCTGCGCGAGCTGAAGGAGAACAACGACCGGGCGTGGTTCGAGGCCAACCGGGAGCGCTACATCGCCGATGTGCGCGACCCGATGCTCGACTTCATCGCCGCCTTCTGCGAGCCGCTGGCGGAGATCAGCCCGCATTTCCGCGCCGACCCGAGGGCGAACGGCGGTTCTCTCTTCCGCATCTACCGCGACACGCGCTTCTCGCGCGACAAGACGCCCTACAAGACCAATGTCGGCGCGCATTTCCGCCATGCGGCCGGCAGGGACGC
>JAJECZ010000379.1 GCA_022821735.1 Alphaproteobacteria bacterium
TGTACCGGAGCGAGCCGGTGGCGCGGGCCGTGCTGGACCGTTGCGACTCCGTGCTGCGCCAGGACCGCGGAATCTCGCTGCTGGATGTGATGTTCGGACGGGACGGGTCGGAGGCCGACTTGTCCGACCAGGCCTGGACGCAGCCGGCCGTTTTCGCGCTGGAGTGCGCCCTCACGGCGCTGTGGTCGAGCCTGGGCGTCCGTCCCGGTGTCGTGCTCGGGCACAGCCTGGGGGAACTTGCCGCGGCCCAGGCGGCGGGGGTGTTCGGCCTGGAGGAAGGGGTGCGGTTTGCCGCGGCCAGGGGCGAACTGACGGCAAAGCTGCCAAGAGGAGCCATGGCCGCGGTCTTTGCGCCGACGCCGCAGGTGGAAGCGGCGGTCCGCGAGCTGAACGCGGCCTCCAATGGGGTCGGTCTGAGCCTGGCGGCCTACAACGGAGCCCACCAGGTGGTGAGCGGCTCAGAAGAAGAGGTCGCGGCCATCTCGGAGCGTTTCCTTGCACGGGACATTCGGGTCAACCGCCTGCGCACCGAGCACGCCTTTCACAGCGCCCTGGTGGAGCCCATGCTGGACGAGCTGGATGCCGCCTGCGAACGGCTCGAACTCCAGGCGCCGGCTCTTACGCTGGTGAGCAATGTAACCGGGGATGTGCTGGAATCGGATGGGCGGCTGGATGCCGCCTACTGGCGCAGGCATACGCGGGAGCCGGTGGCCTTCGGTCAGAGCATGGAGACGCTGGCGAGTCTGGGTGTCGATCTGATCCTGGAACTGGGTCCGCACGCCGTGCTGGGTTCGATGGCGACCCTGGCCTGGCCGAACTCGGCAGACGGCAGTGGGCCGCCGGTTGCGCTGTCGAGCCTGCTGCGCCCCTCGACCAAGGTGTCGCAGGCGGAAGCCGACCGTGCCTTCACGGCCGCGGTCGCAAGCGCCTACGAGGCGGGTCTTCCGGTTTCCTTCGAGGGGTTGTTCGCCGGCGAGACCCGGCGCCGCATCTCGCTGCCGGAATATCCCTTCCAGCGCCGGCGGCACTGGGTCGATGGACGGAAGCGACAGCGGACCGGCATCGGCCATCCGCTGCTGGGGGAACGGCACGAATCGGCCAGCGGGGAGGTTGCGTTCGATACGGAGGTGTTTCCCTCGGACCCGGATTGGCTGGAGGACCACCGGGTGTTCGGCAGGCTGGTGGCGCCGGGTGCGCTCTACGGGGCCATGGCGGTATCGGCTTCCCTCGCAGAGGGCGCCGCAGGGGACGCGTTGGAGGATATGCAGTTCCGCAACCCGCTGATCTTCCCGGACGAGGATGCCGGGGAGGGGGCGGATGAACGGGGCCGGAAGATGCAGGTTCTGCTCGACGGTCCCGGCGAGGAGCCGTCACGCCGTATCCGGATCCTCAGCCGGGGAGAATCCGGAGACGAATGGACGCTGCACGCCGAGGCCCGGGTGTCGCCGGGCGACGGCGGCCTACCGGCCGAACCGCGGGAGGATTTGGAAGGCCTCAAGACCGGGCTGTCGCCGCGGGACGTGGTTGCCCTTTACCGGGCCAAGGCCGAGGTCGGAATCGATCTCGGTCCTTCGTTCCGCGGGTTGGAAGCGGTCTGGTCCGGGGCGGGCGAGGCGCTTGGCGAGATGGCTCTTCCGGCAGGCATCGACCCCGGTGGGCTCGATGTCCATCCTCTCCTGCTCGACGGTTGTTTCCAGGTCATGGCCGCGGCGCGCGACACGGCGGTGACCCGGGAGGGGGTCACCTATCTGCCGTTCGGTTGGGAAAGGCTGTGGCTCAAGGGGGCGCTGCCGGAGCGGGTTGTCTGCCACGCCCGCATGGCGGGGAACGGGCGGACTGCGGCGCCGGATGCGGAGTCCGAGCCACCCGAGGTCCTTACCGGGGACCTCCGCATCTACGACCCGAGCGGAACCCTGCTGGGCCGGCTGGATGGATACACGGTGAAGCGGGCCACCCGGGAAGCGCTGCTCTCGGCCGTGGAAGGGGTGGACGAGCTCCTGTACGAGATGGTGTGGCGGGACGGCGTCCTGGCGCCGGGAATGCCGTCCGCCGATTTCCTGCCAAGCCCCTCGGACATGGCCCCCCGCTCGAAGCCATTCTCCCGGTACCTGGCCGACGAAGGGGTCGGAGTCGAAGAAGAGGCTGCCCTGCAAGCCGACCTGGAGCGGTTGGCTTGGTGCCATGCGCTTTCGGCGCTGGAAAAGCTGGGTTGGCGGCGCAGGGCAGGCGCAGCCGTGGACGCCGAGGGCTTGCGGAAGGAGCTGGAGGTTTTGCCGGACCACTCGCGGCTGTTCCGCCGGATACTCGAAATCCTGTCCCGGTCGGGCGTGTTGGAGGCGGCGGGCGAGGGCTTCGTGGTGGCGGTCGGGGCGGAGGACCGGTTGCCGGAAGCCATGCCGCAGGATCCCGAGGAGCATGCGACCGGCATGATCGCACGTTACCCGCACGGTTCCAACGAGATCGGGCTCATGCGGCGATGCGCCGGGGCCCTCCCGGAGGTGCTTCGCGGCCGTGAGGACCCGCTGTCGCTGCTGTTCGGCGACGCGGAACCGCAGGCTGGCGATCTTTACCGGAAGGCGGCGGTGTGGCGAGCGGCGAACCTGATGCTGGGAGAGGTGGTGCAGACCCTGGCGGCCGGGTTGCCGGACGGACGGCGGCTCCGGGTGCTGGAGGTCGGCGCGGGCATCGGGTCGGCGACCGAGTGCGTCCTGCCCGGGCTGCCTCCCGGGCGGTTCGACTACACCTACACCGATATCTCGGCGGGCTTCTTCGCGGAGGCGGAGGGACGTTTCAGCCAGGCGGACGTGCCGATCGAATACCGCGTCCTGGATATCGAGAAGGAGCCGGCGGCTCAGGGCTTCGACTCCCACGTTTACGACCTGGTGATTGCCGCCAACGTGTTGCATGCGACCCAGTATCTCGACGAGACGCTGATGCACTGCCGGGAGCTCCTGGCGCCGTCAGGACAGCTTGTGGCGCTGGAGAACCAGCGTGGCAGAGGTTGGATGGACCTGATTTTCGGACAACTGGACGGTTGGTGGCGATTCGCCGATCGGTACCGCTCGCGCCACGCCCTGGCGGGGCCGGAGGTGTGGCGGCGAGCACTCGGCGACGTGGGTTTCGGCGACGTCCGGATCCTGGGAGTCGACGAGTCCGAGTCGG
>JAJECZ010000070.1 GCA_022821735.1 Alphaproteobacteria bacterium
TTCCAGCGCACCTTCCGCCGCTGGGTCGGCATCAGCCCGACCAGGTTCCTGCAATATCTGACCCTGGAGCGCGCCAAGGCCAGCCTCGCGGAGAATGCCAGCGTGCTGGAGGCCTCCTGGGACGCCGGGCTCTCCGGCCCCGGTCGGCTGCACGACCTGTTCGTGACCCACGAAGCGGTCACCCCCGGCGACTACAAGCGGCGCGGCGCGGGGCTCGCCATCCGCTACGGCATCCACGACTCGCCCTTCGGCCGCTGCCTGCTGATGGCGACCGACCGGGGCATCTGCGGGCTCGCCTTCGCCGCCGAGGGCGGAGAGCGCGCGGGGCTCGAAAACATGCGCCGGCGCTGGCCGGCCGCGGCCTTCATGGAGGCGCCGGACGAGACCGCCGCGCTCGCCCGGCGCATATTCGAGCCGAAAGCGGGCGCGCCGGCGCTGCCGCTATGCCTGCACGGCACCAATTTCCAGATCCGCGTCTGGGACGCCCTGCTGCGGATTCCGCCGGGCGCGCTCGCCACCTATGGCGATGTGGCGGCGGCGGTCGGCGCGCCGCGCGCGGCGCGGGCGGTCGGCGCCGCTATCGGCCGCAACCCGGTCTCGTGGCTGGTGCCCTGCCACCGGGTCATCCTCGCGAACGGCTATCTCCACAATTACGAGTGGGGGCTGGCCCGCAAGGCGGCGCTGATCGGCTGGGAGGCGGCCCGCAGCGAGGAGCAGCGCTCGGCTGCGGCGTAAGCACGCCCTGCAGGAGGCGCCGCCGGGCCCGCGCAGGCACCGGCGTCACGCCGGCCAGCCGCTTCGCCGCCTCGGCGATCACCACCCCGCCGAACACCGGCAGGCAGCGCCGCCCGAAGCGCTCCCAGGCCTCCGCCGCGCCGGGCCGCACCAGCCGGCGGAGCGGCGGGGCGAACAGCGCCTCCTCGCTGCCGAGCGGCTCGAACATCGCTCCGCGCAACAGCCGCTCCAGCTGCGAGCGCGACCAGGGCCGGCCGTGGCCGAAGGGCGTGTGCTCGAACCGCGCCCAGAGGCCGCGGCGGCTCGGCGCCACGACGATCAGACGGCCCTCCGCCGCCAAGACGCGCCAGACCTCGCGCAGCCGCCCCGCCAGATGGTCCGAAGTCTCGACATCGTGCGCGAGCAGCACGCGGTCGAAAGCGAGGTCGGGGAAGGGCAGCGCGTCCTCCTCCGTCAACGCCGTGCGGCAGCGGCCCTCCGCCGGCCAGCGCAGCGCGCCCTGCCCCGCCGGCATTGCCGCCAGCACAGGCGCCGCGCCGCCGCCGAGCCCGTCCTGCAGCGGCGGCGCATAGCCGAGCCCCAGCACCTGCATCCCGCCCAGCGAAGGCCAGCGCCGCCTCACCCGCTCCGCCAACACAAGCCCCGCCGCCTGCCCCAACGGGCCCTCGTAAAAGGCGCGAAGCTCGGCGACGCCGCTGCGCATGGAGGCTCCTCAGAGGGTCCGCAGGCCGGGACGCCGCCGCATCGGGTCGAAATCGATTCGCATCGCCCGGGTCACCCTGCCGGTTGCGCGAAGGGAACGGGGTAGCGGTCCGGCGGCAGAAAGACCGTGGTGCGTTTCAGCAGGCGCGGCAGGACGGGGTCGAACGGCTCGCGGCGGTGAAGTACGCGGGCATTGTCCCAGAGCACGATGTCGCCGCGCCGCCACTCATGCTCGAAGACGAATTCCAGGCTCGTCATGTGCTCCACCAGGCGCGCCAGCAGCGGGCGGCTTTCCTCCGGTGCCATGCCCTCGATCCCGTAGGTCTGCAGCGGGTCCAGATAGAGCCCCTGCCTGCCGGTGCCGGGCTGTGTCAGCACCATCGGATGCACCACGTCGGGCGTGAGCGCGCGGATGGCCTCGACTTCCTCCTCCCCGGTGATATCGACGTCGTAGATGCGGTAGGCGAACTCCCCGCGGAGCGGCCTGACACGCGCGCGCAGGTCTTCCGGCAGGGCTTCCCAGGCGAGCTGCGTATTGGCCCAGGAGGTCCGCCCCGCGCCCTTCGGCACCTCGACGGCGTAGAGCATGGAGCCGGTGTCCGGGCGCGGCTTGTAGCAGCTGTCCGTGTGCCAGCGCGCCTCGCCGCTCGCGAGCGCGCCGATATTCTCCCCGGATTCGAGGCGGAGATTGGAGATCAGCACGACCTCCGGGTTCTGCCGGGAGCGGATGTCGGTGCGCACATGGATGTTGATCGCGCCGAGACGCCGGCTGAAGGCGATCTGCTGCTCCTCGTCGAGAAGCTGGTCCCGGATGAGCAGCACCGGATGCTCGACCCAGAGCGCGTCGATCTCCCGGATCGCGGCGTCGCTCGGCCGGCGGAGGTCGATATCGAGAATCTCGACGCCGAACTCGGGGTGCAGCGGTTTCGTTTCGAGCGCCATGCCGGGTCTCCGCTATCCGGGTCCATCCAATCTCCCGGTCCACCGGCATATTGCGCAAATTCATGAAATGCGTGAAGTAAGCTGCGTGCGCGAGAGCCGTATCCTGCGGGAGGGAACCGATGCAGGCCGTTGACGAGTCCGCTTTCTGGACGGTCCGGGATTTCGCCGGGCCGGAGGACTACACCGTTCGCCTGACGGCGGCCGAGATCGCCGAACTGGACGGCTTCATCCGGGAGATGGACCGCGAAGGCAAGACGCTCGACGACATCGGCCGCGAGGATTTCCGCTGCCCGCTGGTGGGGGCGCGGCTGGCCGCGTTGTACGACGAGCTGCGGGACGGGCGCGGCTTCGCGGTGATGGTGGGGCTGCCGGTAGAGCGCTGGCGCCAGGAGGACGCGGAACGGGTCTACTGGGCGATGGGCACGCGGCTCGGCGCCGGCATGTCGCAAAGCGTGCTCGGCGACCGGCTGGGCCATGTCCGGGACACGACACGCGAGGACCCCCACGCGCGCGCCTACCGCAACCGCAACGAACTGGACCCCCATACGGACCGCGCGCATGTCGTCGGCCTGTTCAGCCTCCGCTCCGCGAGGAAGGGTGGCGTATCGCACCTGACCAGCGCGCTCGCCGTGCACAACCGGCTGCTCGCCGAAAGGCCGGACTGTCTGGAACGGCTCTACGAGGGCTTCTACATGCACCGCCGCGGCGAGGAGGCGCCCGGCGAGGACCCGGTCACGCCCTGGAAGGTGCCGGTATTCTCGTCCGTGGACAGCAAGGTCAGCTGCCGCTGGGTCCGGACCTACGCCTTTCTGGGCCAGGAGGCGAAAGGGGAGCCGCTCGGCGGGTTCGCGGAAGAGGCCGTCGAGGCCTTCCTGGCGGCGGCATGCAGCGACGAGCTGCAATTGCGGTTCACGCTGGAGCCGGGCGAGATCCTCTGGTTCAACAACTTCACCCACCTGCACGCCCGCACGGCCTTCGAGGACTGGGAGGAGCCGGACCGGCGCCGCCACCTGCTCAGGCTCTGGCTCAGGAACGCGGACATGCGCCCGACCGTGCCCGAAATCGCCGTCGAAGGCATCCAGCCCCAGGAAGGGCGCATGCCGTCCTTCGACGTGGCAGCGGCGCTCAGCGGGATGCGCGCCCGGAGATAGCGCGCGGACGGCTTGACTTTGCGGCCCGGAGGCGGCACACTGCACCGGCACGCTGCATTCGTCCGGTGCTCTTCGCAGACCGGTTCGCCGGGCCGACCGGCATCCCCTCAACAATGCGGACGTCAACCGACAACCCTGTCGCGCGCCGCGACGCGCGGAATCCCACCTCCTGGAGAAATCGAACATGCCTACCGGTACCGTCAAGTGGTTCAACGCAACCAAGGGCTACGGGTTCATCGAGCCGGAAGACGGCTCGAGCGACGCCTTCGTCCACATCTCGGCCGTCGAGAGGGCCGGGCTCTCCACGCTCAGCGAAGGGCAGAAGGTCACCTACGAACTCCGGCCCGGACGCAACGGCAAGTCCGCGGCCGAGGACCTC
>JAJECZ010000033.1 GCA_022821735.1 Alphaproteobacteria bacterium
GGCGCTGAAGGCCAATGCCAAGGAAGCGGTCGTCAGCCTGTACGCCGCGAAGCAGCGCAGCCTTCTGGCGTTGATCGGGATCGTCATCGGAATCGGCTCGGTCATCGCCATGGTCTCCGTGGGGGAGATCGCCAAGCGTCAGGCTCTGGAACAGTTCAAGGAGCTCGGCACGGAGTTTCTCATCATCCGGGCGCGGGCGCCGTCGTCCAGATCGAGGTCCACTCAGCGGCTTCGCCTCCAGGACGCGCTGGAACTGCGGGAAGGGACATCGTCCATCGCCGCGGTAGCCCCCTGGAGCCAGGGCTCCGGTAGGGCAATACATGCCGGAAAGAAGATCGCGGACGCCCCGGTCCTGGGGGTCACGGAGACGTTCACAGCGATCAACAAACTGCGGCTAGAGCAGGGCCGTACCGTCTCGGATCTGGATTTTCGCCGCTATTATTGCGTCATCGGGGCGAGAATCGCGTCGGCGATGCGGCGCGCCGGCGTGGAACGACCGGTGGGCGAATCGATCAGGCTGAGGGAACGTATTTGCACGATCATAGGCGTTCTGCAGCGTACCCCGAGGTGGCGTATGCAGTCGTTCGACGCCAACAGGTCGATCCTGGTCCCGTTCTCCACCGCGCAGCGCATGTTCCCGGGCCGGGGCGTCAAGCAGATCACCGCGCGTATGAAGTCGGGCGCGCACCACAAGGCGGCGACGGCGGAGGTCCAAAGTTACTTCCGCCGCAAGGCGCCGGATCTGAGGGTCAGGGTGTCGAGCGCCCAGAAGGTGATCGAGCAGATGCAGCGCCAGATGCAGACATTCGCACTGCTGCTGGCCGCGATCGGCAGCATATCGCTGATTGTCGGAGGGATCGGCGTGATGAACGTGATGCTGGTCTCGGTCACGGAGCGGCGCAGGGAGATCGGGATCAGGCGGGCGCTGGGCGCCCGCCGCTTCGACATTCAGAGCCAGTTCGTGACCGAGTCCGTCGTCCTTTCGCTGATAGGCGGCGTTTTCGGCATTCTGTTCGGCGTGGCGGGCACCTGGATCTTCTGCTGGTTCTCGGGCTGGACCTTCCTGGTCGATCCGGCGGCGGTGACCATGGGGTTCTTCGTGGCCTGCTGCGTGGGCGTGTTCTTCGGGCTCCAGCCCGCTGTCCAGGCAGCGCGGCTCGATCCCATCACCGCGCTCAGGGCGGACTAGCGCGCATCGGCACCCGACCGGCAGGGAGTCGCCGATCCGCCTGGCTCGATAATTCGCCGGTGAAGCACGTATGCGTATCCGGCGCGCCATCCAATCCCCGATACACCCGTATCTTCTCGGCAGATCGGCCGGATGCGATCTCGATTCCGCGGAACTTCCTTTACAGTCACGCGACCCTTGCCCTCTCGCCGCCGTCGTCCGTGGAATCGATCGTCGGTATGCGCAATATGTCAGATTGACTTGACCCGGCGCCTCAACGAAGCCGCTTGAACGGGATTCACGCCATTCTCCCGCATCTGCATACTCATGGTCCGGAGACTATGACTTCGTCGCCGGCCTTGAGGCCGTTGAGTATCTCCACCTGGTTCAGTGTCGTCGCGCCGATTTCCACGGGGACTCGCCGTACCGTTCCGTCTTCCCGGGTACTGACGCTTACCCAGTATTTCCCGTCCCTTCCTTTTACTGCGGACAGAGGCACGAGCAGCGCTGCGGGCTCGTCCCGGACCAGGACGACGACATTGGCCGACATGCCCAGACGCAGCCGTCGACGGTACACGTCCGAAAGGCTGTCGACAGCCGCCGCAACGTCGAAGGTGGGCACTCGCCTTCTCCCTTTTCCCCGTGCCTGCGGGGAAATACGCGTGATCTTCCCTTCCAGTTCGAAATCGGGAAACGCGTCGCCGCTGATTCGGACCGGCTGGCCCGGGCGCAGCTTCACGACATCCACTTCGTCGATCTCGCCGGCAACCGACAGCCCGTCGAGATCCCCGACGGTCAGCAGATACCCCCCCTCGCTCACCGATCGTCCCGCCGCCAGCGCCTCCGCATCGCCTCCCCCCTTTTCCTTGCCCCCACCGTCTCCGGGTTGGAGCACGATCCCCGACACCGGCGCGTGGATCACCGCGTTTTGCAGGGTCTCCTCCATTTCCTGCAATCGCGTCTCGACGTTTTCGAGCTTGAGCTGGGCTATCTGCAGGGCGTCCGCGTCGCCCTTGGTGCGCGCCGCCTCCAAGTCCTGTTGCGCCGCCTCATAGCTCAGCTTCTGGGCGTCATACTGGCGTCGCGCGGTCTCCTGCTCCGACGCGGGGATGATCCCCTTATCCAGCAGCAGGGCGGTTTCAGCGAGCTTGTTCCTGCGGGCCTCGAGCTCCAGCTTTGCACGAACGACGGAGCGCCGGACGCGGGCCATTTCAGGACTGTTGTTCCAGTCCTCCAGTTCCCTGAGCCTGTCGCGCGCCTCGAGATACTCGGCCTGTCCCGATCTGTACCGCCTCCGGGTCTCGGCGGTATCCAGCTCGACCAGCGGCTGGCCCGCCGAAACCCGGTCGCCGTACTCGAACAACACCCGGGCCACCTTGCCGGAGATCGGGCTCGTTACCCGCACTTCCTTCCTCGGTGCGAGCCTCCCGACAAAGGAGAGCGTCGTTGTAAACCGCCGCGGCGCAACGGTTACGGTAACCACCTCCTTCGCGTCCGCCGACGATCCGGAGGTTCCCGTAATCTCGCCCCGGAGCGCCGTCCCGGCCTCGTCCCAGACATACCATGCGGCGCCTGCAAACAGCACGAACACCACAAGCATGGCGACCACCCGCACCGCCGACACCTTCTTCAGCGCCGAATCCAGGGCCCTGTTTTTCTCCTCGATCTCCCTATACGCGTCACGGAGCTTGATGTTCTGCTCCTTTGTCGACTCAGCCAGCTCCCGCTCGGCCTTCCTCAACGTTTCGATCTCGGTAACGTCATCGAACACGGCGACAATGCCGATTCTCCGGGTCGTCCCGTCCGCCCGGTCCGTCAGGTAGGATGTCGTCACCTCGACGAACAGCTCCGTGTCGTCCTCGAGCCGAAGCGTGACCGTCAACCGGGACCCGACCGCCTGGTCGTATACAGCCGCCAGCACGGCGTCGCTGAACTCCTCCAGCCCTTCGCGGCTCAGAAAAACCTCGCCGAACAGCTTGCCCTGAACCTCGGCGCCTTCGAGACCGAGCAACCGCGAAGCCGCGGGGTTGAAGAGCCCGATGCGGCTGTCGGGATCGACCGTCATGACCCCTTCACTCATGCTTTCCAGCACCTTGAGATGAAGCGGAGAGTCCCGGTCCACTATTTGTCCTCCACTCCCTCGGCCGGCGCGTCGATCTCGATCCGCCAGGTATCCAGCGTCGTTCCCCGCGTCCGGTCCAGCGCCGTCACGGCGTTGAGATACGCGATGATGGCGCCG
>JAJECZ010000489.1 GCA_022821735.1 Alphaproteobacteria bacterium
GCGGCCGGGGACTCCTGCTCGCGCTCGACCTGAAGCCGCGGACGGACGGATTCGCGCTGGTGGAGAAGGCGCTGGCGGCGGGACTGCTGCTCAACGCCCCCGCCCCCGACGCGCTCCGCTTCGTGCCGGCGCTCAACGTCACCGATGCGGAGATCGCCGAGATGCTCGATCTGCTGGACGGCCTGCTGAAGGGTTCTTAGCCGGCGGCACGGCGCCGCGCCGGGGGGAAACGGCGGATGGCGGCATGGCCGGCCGGGGCCGCCTCCCCGGCCCCGGTTATCGGTCACGCCATAAGGCGGACCGGAGACGCCGCCAGACGCCGAACGAGCACACCATCGTCGATCCGACATTCAGTAGCCAATAGGCTACAATAAGCGTATGATCGAGCTTCGCAGCACGGAAACCTACGTCGGTTGGCTGGACAGTCTGCGGGATGTCCGCGCACGGGCCCGCGTTCTGGCACGGGTGGAGCGTCTGGCGGCCGGAAATCCGGGGGATGTCCGGCCGGTAGGCGAAGGAGTTTCGGAGATGCGAATCGACTACGGACCCGGCTATCGGGTGTATTTCAGGAAGCGGGGCCGCTCTATCGTCGTTCTGCTGGCCGGCGGGGACAAACGGACCCAGAGGCGGGACATCGAGACGGCGTTGCGCCTTGCGCGGAACCTGTAGGCGGAGACCATGACCGGAACCGTTACGACGCCCTACGATGTCGCCGAGCACCTCCGCACGCCGGAGGAAATGGCCGCATATCTCGAAGCCTGCATCGAGGAAGCCGACGGCGATGCCGCGTTCATTGCCAAGGCGCTGGGCGACATCGCCCGAGCCAAGGGCATGACACAGGTCGCATCCGATGCCGGCCTGTCCCGCGAAAGCCTCTACAAGGCGCTCTCGGGAGACCGCAATCCAACCCTCGACACCGTCCTGCGGGTCGTAAGCGCCCTTGGCCTGAAGCTGCGCGCCGAAGCAGCGCCGGATACGGACCCGGCCGGGCGGGGCGTTTCGGCGTAACGCCGCGCAGACCGGTTTCGCCGGGTCCCCGGCAACCGCCCCGGCTTTCCTTTCCCGTCCGCGGGTGCAAGAGTGCGAAGGGCAGGGCCGAGCAGGGGAACGGGACATGGCATTCGACCTGATTATCGCCGACGGGACCGTGGTGGACGGCTCCGGCATGGCACGCTACCGGGCCGATGTGGGCGTGAAGGACGGCCGCATCGCCGAGATCGGCAGGATCAGGGCGCCGGCGGCGCGGAAGATCGACGCCGAAGGGCGGATCGTCTCTCCGGGCTTCATCGACGGGCATACCCACATGGACGCGCAGGTGGCCTGGGACCCGCTCGGAAGCTGCGCCTGCTGGCACGGCGTCACCAGCGTCATCATGGGCAATTGCGGCTTTGCGCTCGCGCCCTGCAGGCCGGAGGAGCGGGAGTGGTACGCGGAGTGCCTCGAAGCCGTCGAGGACATCCCGAAGGACGCCATGATGGCCGGCATCGACTGGACCTGGGAGACCTTCCCGGAATATCTGGCGGCGGTCGAAGCGCTGCCCAAGGCGATCAATTACGGCTCCTATATCGGCCATTCGGCGCTGCGCATGTATGCGATGGGCGCGCGTGCATTGGACCGGATTGCAACGGACGATGATCTGGACGCGATGGCGGGGATCGTCGAGGAGGCGCTCCGCGCGGGCGCGATGGGGCTGTCCACCTCGCGCTCCGTCACCCACACCCGCCCCGACGGCGGGCCGGTGGCGAGCCGGGTTGCGGACTGGCGCGAGCTTGCGCACCTGGCGGCCGTCATGGGCCGGCTGAATGCGGGCATCCTCCAGCTCGGCCCCGATGTCGCCAGCGGGGCCGCCCAGCGGGCGTTCCTCGAGGAGCTGGGGCGGGTCTCGATGGACACCGGCCGGCCCGTCATGTTCGGCGCCGTCGCGCTGAAGCAGGGCGACAGGCCCAACCACTGGCAATACCAGATGGACTGGATGGACCGGGTCTCGGAGGGCGGCGGGCGCGCCTACGGCCAGGGGACGACGCGCTCGATCAACGCCATCTTCACGCTCAAGGCCTATCTGCCCTTCGACGCGCTACCGAGCTGGAAGGCACTCCGCCAGCGTCCGATCGAGGAGCAGAAGGCCGGCTTCCGGGACCCGGAGCTGCGCGCCCGTCTGGTCGCCGAAGAGGCGGCCATGAAGCCCAGGGGCACCGAGTTCCAGGGCGGCGGCGCGGCCACCACCGACCCGCGCAAGCCGGACTATTCGAACCTGTTCCCGATGTTCGGCGTCGGTTGGGACGAGCCGAGCATCGAGGAGATCGCGCGCGGGCGGTCCTGCAACCCGGTCGAGGCGATGATCGACCTCATGCTGGAGAACGAGGACCTGGTGTTCGTGCAGCCGCTGATGAACAACGACCCCGAGGATGTTCTGAGCCTGCTGCGGCATCCCCGGACGCTTGCGACCTTCTCCGACTCGGGCGCCCATGTCTGCCAGGAGATGGGCTCCTCGCTCCAGACCCACATGCTGAGCTACTGGGTGCGCGACAGGCAGGCCTTCACCCTCGAAGAGGCCGTGCGCAAGCTCTCCTTCGAGAATGCGTCCGCCTGGAACATCGCCGACCGCGGCCTGCTCAGGACCGGCATGGCCGCCGACATCCTGGTGTTCGACGAGGCGGCGGTGAAACCCTGCCTGCCGACGGTGGAACACGACCTGCCCGGCGGCGAGCGCAGGCTGGTTCAGAAGGCCGAGGGCATCGACGCCACCATCGTCAACGGCGCGGTCACGCTCGAGGATGGCGAGAGCACCAGCGCCGTTCCGGGCAGGGTCATAAGGGGTCCGCTGGCGGCGTAGCAGGCGGGCCCGGACAGCCCCCTACCAGGTCTCGCCGAAGGGGCGGAGCTCCACGCGGAAGGACCAGGCGGAGCGGTCCTGGTGGGCGACGCGGTAGATTTCCTCCGCGATCGCCGGGGGCTTGGCGAAGAAGTCGTCCGGCCTGCCCGGCGCCAGCACCTCGCGGGTGCGCGGCGTGTCGATGGCGGCGTCGATGATGAAATAGGCGACGTGGATGCCCTGCGGCCCGAACTCGCGCGCGATGGACTCCGCCAGGATGCGCTGCGCCGCCTTGGTCGAGGCGAAGAAGCCGAAATTCTTGCCCCCGCGCGTGGCCGAGGTGTTGCCGGTCACCATGATCGCGCCCCCGCCCGCCTCCAGCATCGCCGGGATCGTCTCGCGGGCGAGGTAGAGCAGCGCCGTGGTGTTGACGCGGAAGTTCTTTTCCAGGTCGTCCGGATCGAGCTCCAGGATGCCGCCCCGCGTGGAGCGGAGCGCGTTGTGGACCACGGTCCGGGGCGCGCCCATCTCCGCCTTCACGCGCGAGACGGTCTCGACCAGGGCGTCGAGGTCGGCGACGTCACACCCGTAGGCGCGGCAGTCCTCATACTTGCCGGCGAGCGCGGCCAGATTGTCCGCGTTGCGGGCCAGCATGGCGACCCGGTAGCCGCCCTCGCTGAAGCGCCTCGCGGTCTCCGCGCCGGTGCCGCCTTCGGGCCCGACGCCGGTGACGAGGCAGACAGGCTTGCTCAACGCCGCCTCCCTAGAGCTGGAAGGCCGGGCGCGCCGATACCTTCTGGAACCAGGCGTGGATGGCGGGCCAGGACGCACCGATATCCATCTCCAGCGCGTAGGCCATGCGGAGCGTGAAGAAGCCGGTAATGTCGGCGACGGTGAAGTCCGGCCCGGCGACGAATTCGTTCTTCGCCATATGCGGCTCGGCGCGGTCGAAGAGCACGCCGGCCATCTCCTTGCCCCGGCCGACCATGGCCTCCGACTGCGGAATGTCGGTGCGGGTGCCGGGCACGACCTTGCCGGCGAAGTTCGGCAGATGGTTGCGCAGCGCGTGCAGCAGCGGGATGAAGGCGTCCAGCTCGAAACGCCGCATCCACATGTCGATAACGGCGCGCTCGGCCGGCGTGCGTCCGAACAGCGGCGGCTCCGGGTGCAGCTCTTCCAGATAGCTGCAGATCGACATGGATTCGGCGATCACCGTGCCGTCGTCCAGCGCCAGGAACGGCACGCAGTGGAAGGGGTTCATCGAGGTGAAGGGCTCGGCGAACTGCTCGTCCTCGCGCACGTTCAACTGCTCGGTCGGGAGCTCCAGCCCCTTTTCGGCCAGATAGACGCGGACGCGCTGGGAGCTGGGCGCCAGCGTGAAATCGTAGAACTTCATGGGTTTTTCCTCTTGCCCCGGCGGCGAGACCATAGACGAGCCGGGTCCCGCCTCCAAGCCGCGCCCCGGGTCCGAAGCGCCCTCAGGGCTCCTCCACCCTGACAGGCGCATCCCCTGCCGCCTCGATGAAGCGCCGGTCGAAAGTCAGCATGGCCTCGCAGTCCCCTGCGGCGCCGAGATGCAGCGCAAAGGCCCTGCCGCTACTCCGCCGCCAGGTCCTTCTGGTCGTCGGCGTTGTAGTTGGCGTCGTACCACCAGGCGAGGTGGTCCTCGTAGATGACGGGGGGCCAGCGGGGCGGGTTGTCGGGGCCCGCGCAGGTGGGCGCGCAGCTTATCTCCGCGTCGAGGTTCGGGCCGAAGAAATAGGGGATGGCGTAGCGGTGCCGGTCCACGGGCGGCTGGGCGCGGTGCGGGGTGGACTGGTAGCGCCCGTTGGTCCAGCGGTGCAGCATGTCGCCCGTATTGACGACGAAGCTGTCCTCGACGAACGGCACGTCCTCCCAGCCGCCGCCTTCGGGGCGGATCTGCAGGCCCGGCACGTCCGACTGCGCGAGGAAGGTCAGGAAGTTGGTGTCGGTGTGCGGTGCGATGCCGTAAAGGCCCGGCTCGCGCGCGGCGGGCGGGTAGTGCGAGAGCCGGAAGGAGAACTGGCTGCGGGTGAAATGCGGGTCGAACCAGTCCTCCGGCAGTCCGAGGGAGAGCGAGAGCGCCGGCAGCACGCCGAGCGCCAGCCGGTCGATCGTCTCGCAATAGTCGAGCACCGTCTCGCGGAAGCCCGGCAGGTCCTCCGGCCAGCGGTTGGGCCCGGCGAAGCGCCGCCCGGCGAGCGGGTCGTCGGGCCCGCGCTCGCGCTTGATGAAGAAGGCCTCGTTCATGTCCGGCTTGGCCTCGGCCTCGCTCACGCGCGAGGTGCGCACATTGTAGCGCGCCATTGCCATGTAGCCGTTATTGTGCTCGTTCATCAGCACGGCGTGCTTGGCTTCGTCCGGCTGGGCGTGGAAGCGCTCGGCCTCCGCGAACATGGCGGCGATCTTCTCCTGCGGCACGCC
>JAJECZ010000204.1 GCA_022821735.1 Alphaproteobacteria bacterium
GATCGACCGCGGCCCGCTGGAAGGCGATTTCGCGCCCGGCTACTACTATTTCGTCTTCGAGGACCCGGACGGCATCCGGCTGGAGGTCAATTACGTCCCCGGCAAGGGCCTCCTCGCCACCGAAACGCCCATGTCCCCCAGCGACGACCCCGACTGGGACCAGAACCCGTAAGGCGAAGCCGCCTTGTCAGAAACCGGACGGAGATTTTGAACGATGCGCCTCTGGATTGTTTCGGTGCTTGCCGTCCTGCTTGCGGCGCCGGCGGCGGCCGCCCCGCTGGTCGAGTGGACCTCGGAGGAAAGCGCGGCGCGCTTCTCAAGATCCGCGCACAAGGCGGACTTCTTCCCCCTCAGCAACCATTTCGTCAGCCAGGACAACAGGATCTATTGCGGCCCGGCCTCGTCGGCGATCGTGCTGAACGCGCTGCGCCTCGGCAAGCGCGAGGGGCTGCCGCAGGACCGCCGCCCCATCGCCGCCGAGGATATGGCATGGCTGCCCGAAGGCTTCGACCCGTTCCTCGGCAAATACACGCCGAACAACGTGCTGATCGCCGGCACGAAAACCGTGGCCGAGGTTCTCGGCAAGCCCATCGAAATCGAGGGGGAGTTGCAGAAGGACTTCGGGCTGCAGCTTCATCAGCTGGCTCAGGTGCTCCGCGCGCACGGGCTGTCCGTGACGATGCGGGTCGTGGAGGACGGTACGGCGGCCGCGCCCCTGATCGACGAACTCGCCTGGAACCTCGCCGCCCGCGACGACTATGTGCTCGTCAACTACGCCCGCAAGGCGCTCGGCCAGACGGGCGGCGGGCACATTTCGCCGCTCGCCGCCTATGACCGGGCCAGCGATTCCTTCCTCATCATGGACGTGAACCCGAACCGGGCGCCCTGGGTTTGGGTGGAAGCGGCCGACCTGATCGCCGCCATGCGGACCTTCGACACCGTCGAGAACCGGGGCTACCTGCTGATTTCCGACCCCTGACCCGGGCTCTCACCCGGGCAGCGAGTCGAGGAAGCCCTGCAGGATATAGACGGCCGCCAGCGTGTCCTTGGCGGCGCGGCGGCGGCGGCGGCTTGCATCGTCGGCGAGCATGGCGCGCTCGACGGCGTTGGTGGAGAAGCGCTCGTCCCACATCAGCACGGCCAGGTCGCGGTGCGCCATCAGGTTGACGGCGAACTGGCGGACCTGCCGGGCGCGCCGGCCCTCGCGCCCGTCGAGGTCGAGCGGCAGGCCGACCACCAGCGCCGCCGCGCCCCGCTCGTCCAGCGCCGCCAGCAGCATCGCGGCCGTGTCCGCAAACCGCTTCGCGCGGCGGACCGCGCCCGCCGGGGAGGCGACGCGCCGGTCCGGGTCCGAGACTGCAAGCCCGACCGTCCGGTCCCCCACATCCAGCGCCATCAGCCGCCCCGACGCCGGCAGGTCTTCAGCTTCGACGAAGGGCATGGGCCGGGCCGCAGCGGCTATTCCGGATGTTGCAGCAGCAGGGCATCGAGGGCGTCGCCGGTTCGGATAATATTGGCCGTGCGGCGAAGGTCTGGATGCATTTCGTCGGAGGTGTAGCCAGTGGGCTGTCCGGTATCGTCGTTCACCACCCACGACGCTTTCGGCCGCCGTTCACCCAGATACTGGCTAACGCTTATCGCTGGGATGCCGATCAGATCGCCTACCGCGCCATAGGTCGCCCGAATGCGCTCAGCGTTCAGGCTGCGCAGAATTTCGTTAACTTTACGTTGCCTGTCTGCGCTCTCCATCGGAGTCAGCCTGCCAGTGCCCGTTTCACGAAGTCGGAGGGGTCGGTAGGCGGTTTCGTCCAGTCGGCCTGACTCGGATGAGGCACTTGAACCACCTTAAGGCCGTTGGGGGCCAAATAGCAGGCGCCCAGCCAGCCGCGTCTGTTGTTTTCGACAAATGAGTCTACTTGTCGATAAGCGCCGGTTTTCTCCTGAATGAATGGCGTAGTCTGTCTCCCCATGCAAAGAACGACCCTGACGCCGAGCCTAGAAATTACTGCTTGATGGAACGGCCAACAAAGTTCCACCAACCTCTTCCTATCGACGTTTTGGATGTACTTAGCTTCCTGAGAGCGTACAAAGATCAAGTCGCTTGAAGGCGTTTCTTTCGGATCGAGCCCGATACGATATAACAAGTGCTGCACTCTGACTTGCATAGGAGCTTTCCCCGTGAGCAAGTGCGGTCTGCGGGATGTCGACCAATTTTCGTCAACATATGCTGACCATCTATGCGGCACCTTCTGCATTACCTTTTCGGCATTTGCCGTGACAGTGTCTTTCGACTGCTCATCGGATGTGCCGCCAGGATTGAACCCCAAAAGATATAGATCCCGAGCCTTCGAAAAGGCAACGCGGCCAGAATGAAAGGCTGCGCCAGATTCTTCCGAAAGCTGTGACGGAATTAATTCGATCAATTTCTCGATCACGCTCACTCTCCTTATTTCTCAGTCTTCCTGCGCCAGCAATTCGCGTTGCGTGCGGCCCTTGTATTCGGTGCGGAAGCGGCCGCGGCGCTGGAGGATCGGCACCACCTGGTCCACGAACTCCTCGATGGCGCCGGGCGAGTAGATCGAGGAGAGCATGAAGCCGTCGCCGCCGGCCTCGTCGAAAAAGGCCTCCATCTGGTCCGCGACGCTCTCCGGCGTGCCGACGAACTGCGGCAGGCTCACGCTCTGCCCGTGGCGGCGCGCCACTTCCGCGAGCGTCATGGGCGTGCCGTCCGTCTTGCGGAAGCGCGTGCGCATGCGCACCAGCTCCGGTTCCGGGCGCTCCAGCATGATGTCGTCGTCGCCGATCCCGGCGAGGTCCATGTTGAGATGGGCGGAGAGGATGGCCTTGCCGCCCTCGACCGGCACCAGCCCGTTGTGCTCCTCCTGCTTCTCGCGCGCATGCGCCTCGGTCTCGCCGAGGATGGGTTGCATGCCGAACAGGATGCGGCAGGCCTCCGGCGGCCGGCCGAAAGCCGCCATGCGCTCCTTGATGTCGGAGAGATAGGCCCCGGCGTCCTCGGCCCGCGGCTGGATGGCGAACACCGCATCGGCGTAGCGCGCGGCGAAGTCGCGCCCGCCGGGCGAGGTGCCGGCCTGGAGGATCGCCGGGCCGTTCTGCGGCGAGCGCACCACGTTGAGCGGCCCGCGCGAGCGGAAGAACTCGCCCTCATGCTCGATCCGGTGCACCTTCGAGGCGTCGGCGAAGCGTGCGCCC
>JAJECZ010000403.1 GCA_022821735.1 Alphaproteobacteria bacterium
GCCCCCTGAAACCACCAACGCAGACACCTGCACAAAGACACGGGAGAGACCGAAACCGGCGCCGCTCCGGCCGTCAAATGGCCAGGAACCGCGGTCAAATAAAATGGGAATCGGCCGTCAAATACTTAGGAATCCGCAGGCTTGTCGCCCGGCACCAGATCTTGTAGGATACGCTGGGCTCAAAAATGGCGCGGAAATGCCACTCTAAATCAAGCCGGTCGTGTAGATTTTTCTCATATGAATCAGGCAGGTGATCGGCAGCGGAACCCAGAGATTCCCACAATTAATCTTCGCCTATGGCGGTGGGAGAGGGGATCGGAATTCCTGTGGGGAATTTGGACGGCTCCCTGTAACCATTTGAATTAATAGAACAATATCCCGGCTTCGGCTAACGTTAAAGTGGCAATTTGCGTTTCGTCTCCGCTCTTTGGTGTCAGCCGCGGCCTCCGGCGCCGGAATCAGGCGGATCGATCACCGCACGCGATACTCGCCCGATAGCCGGGAGGCCCCGGCCATGGCCGAGGCTTCGGCGCGAGGCAGGCAGAGAGCGTCGCTAGTCCACAAGCGCGACTACAGCGATGACCGCAACGACGATGCCGGCAATCCATGCGAGGCCAGCCAAGTCGAGCGGGCCGCGCGGCACATCGAGGCCGGGGACGTCCCACAGATCGAGCTTCGCCATGGTCGTCTCCCTTCGTGGTGTTCCGGATCCAATGGCATATTCCCCCATCGTGCTCTTCGAAGGCAATCCCCTGGGCTCGGGTCGGGGCATCTACAGCCTCACAGAGTGCTGACACACGGCGCGCGAGCGGGCGAAGCTCGGCAGACTGCGCCTGCACCACCTTCGGCACACTGTAGCGAGCCATGCCGTCATGTCCGGCGAGAACCGGAGAACCGCAGTCAACCTGCTGGAATTACTTGATTTTGAGAACCGCGCTTCTCTGGAGAACCGTTCCGGCGAACCGGACATTCTCTGGAGAACCACCGAGTCCGCCCTATGACTCTCCAGGGAACCGGGCAGTGCGGCGGGAATCCGCGACGCCAGGGATGCCGTCACCGCTAGCCGTCTGCATCGGCTCATTGCCGGCCCGTGCCGGCAGCGTCGTGGACCACCATTCATCGCGCCAGCGACGGCGTGGACGCTCCGGAACGGCCGGTATTCGTGCCCTCCCGATTTCCGTTCGCTCGATTTCCGTGCCGGTTCGAACGGGTTGCAGCGTTCGTTTCCATATCCCAACCTGCACGAGCAGCAGCTTGGCAGACGCCCGTTTCGTCATCCTCTTCGGTAGCGCCCTCGGCGAACCTGCCCGATCGGCAGGGGATGGAGCCTGTCACCGGCCTTGGCATGCGCCCAACGATGGCAGGTCGGACACAGCACCGCGAGGTCGCACACACGGGTTTCCCGCTCTCCGGCCGCCAAAGGCGAGAGATGGTGGGCATCGAACATCGACCGCTCCTTGTCCTCGAACCCGCAAGCCTCGCACCGGATCCAGCCATCGTGCCGTCGTCTGTTCCGTTTCATCGCCTTTCGTGCGAGGCGTCGGTCGCGTTCCGCCTTCTTCTGTTTGGTCCAATAGCGCCGGCCTTCAGTGCTCGATTTGTCGTAGGTCTTCTGGTGATGGACAACCGAAATGCCGATGTCATCCCTCTCCAGACGTCGCCTTACTGCTGCCGATTGCTCAAGCGGAGCGCGAATCTTCCGACCCGATACCAAGTTAAGCGCGATTCGCGTAACGGCCTTCATGTCGTAATCTCGGCCGTTGTAGCGAATGAAGTAGCTTCTGGAACGCCGAATATTGTAGCGCCGGAAGAACTCGTCGGATCCCTTGTCGTCGAAGTCCGCGATCGCTTTCAACACCGCGTCACGGGTCAGCTCTTCCATTGCGATCCCTCCAAATCTGCATCATCCGCCGCCTGTTTCCACTAGACCCGGATGTGCTGCAAGCCTGCGCGCAATCGCACACTCCCTTGAGCCCGCGCCCGGCATGGGTCCAACATCCCGCCAGCGTCAGCGCTCCGCCCGCCCGGTCCGGCCGGGCCAGCCGGTTGTGGCCGAAGTAGCCGTCGATCTGCACCGTTCCCCGGAAGCCCTCAAGAAGCTTCTCGCCATGTTTGCCGCTGCGCCCGGGCGCATACTCATAGACCCCGCCCGGCGGGTCCGCCCCGGACCAGGACCGCTCGTCGCGCACCATCGTCCACATGTAGCCGGTTTTGGTCTTGCCCCGGCCCGGGTCCAGAACCCGAACCGTGGTCTCGTCCAGACCCAGGGTGCTCGACGTCTTCAGCGCCGCCTTCAGGCGGTCATACACGGGCCCGAGGTGGAACGCCGCCTTGCCGACCCAGCCGGCCAGCGTCGAGCGGTCCAGCTTCAGCCCCGAGCGGGCGTAGATCCGGGCCTGGCGATGCAACGGAAGGGGGTCGGCATATTTGGAGACGAGCACATGCGCGATGGTGCCTTCGGTCAGCAGCCCGCCCTCGATCAGCCGGGCCGGCGCCTTGGTGACGCCTTCCTCGCACCGGCGGCAGGCATATTTCGGGCGCACGGTGACGATCACCCGCAGCTGCGTCGGCACAATGCCAGGCGCTCCGTGCGATCCTCGCCGATCTTCACCATCTCCCCGCAGCCGCAGGGGCACAGCGTGCTCTCCGGCTCAATAACCTGCTCGATCCGCTCCAGATGTTCGGGCAAATGACCGAGATTGCGCGCCGGCCGAGGCTTCTTCGGTGCGCGCGGCGGCGGATCGCCGGCCGTGGCCTCCGTTTCCACCTCCGCGGACGCGCCCTCAACGCCCATTCATTGCTCGCGGCGCTCCGGTTCGAATCGGGGACGCCGGGGCGGGCGAGCGCGCAAGATGGACCGCGCCATGCTTCGGATGGCGCGATGAACGCCATGGTGTCGCGCGAGACCAATGCGCAGGACCTCGCGCGCCGATCCGGCGTCACGACCACGGCGCACTACATCTCACCTTGATTGCCGCACCATAGATCGGCGCTAAAGGGGTGCGCTAGGCAACACTCTGAACTAGAATTTTGGCCATGTCTCCATCTCACGGCTCCTTCTTGGCAGCACTGACTGCTCTCAGCAAAGACCAGATCCGGCAGGCCGGGCAGAGATATACGCCTGGAGTCGATCCTGACGCGCCGAACCTCAGAATCGAATCACTCTTCACCGCGATTGAGAACGTCGCCTGCGGAGCGTGCGCTCGTGCGAGGTTTCAGTCGGTGCTCGATGCGTTTTCCGAGGCTTGGGACCATGCGAAGCACTGCAGCCAGCGGCCCGACGTACTTGAACAGCGAGCCGACGATGCCCGCGCCTTCTTGTCACCGATGATGGACCGACTGCGGGCGCGCGAAGTAGGCGCAGCAGAAGAATGGTCGGATCTTCTCTCCAGCATTGAATCCGATCTATTGGCGGATAGGGATCACTGGCGCGCGGAGGAGGCCCAGCTGCAGCCGGCCGACAGTGACACAGGTTACTCGTCTGAGCGTAACACTATCCGCCACAATATAAACACCATCGGTCGCTGTTTGGCCATTTTGCGTGATGAAAAGGCGTACATCCAGAGCCCAATGTTCAAAGTCCTTTTTGATCCGAAACTCTTGGTAAGCGGCGAATGGGGTACAGGTAAGACCCATCTGATGTGTGATTTCACGCAAGATCGAATCCGTCGTGGCCAAGCCACTGTTCTTGTTCTGGCCAAGAACTTCCAAGGCGACGTTGTTGGAGAAATTTGTTCCCGGATTAAAGCAGGGCACACGGCCGCTGCGGTGTTCGGCCGACTTGAAGAATTCGCACAGGAGACCAAAGAGCGAGCGGTCGTCATCCTTGACGGTGTAAACGAAGGCCTTCGTCGAGAATGGCGCGAAGCCGTTACCACCCTTCAAGCGCTCATGACAGACCGTCCAAACATTGGTTTGATCGTCACGTGCCGGACGCCGTTTGAACCCATCGCCATCAAGCGGCAAGACCTAGAGAAATTCAATACAGCCGTGCATCACGGTTTCGACGATCAGGAATTTGACGCTCAGGCAGCCTTCTTCCAGCACTACAACCTGCCGCTGCCTGAAGTGCCGCTGCTGGACCGAGAATTCGCGCGACCGCTCACACTGAAGCTGATCTGCCAATCACTCCAAGACCTTGCAGGCAAGAAGTTGTCAAAGGGGTTTGCAGGTATAGCCTCGGGTCAAAAGGGAATGACTTATGTCCTGGAATCTTTCGTTAATCGCGTCGGCAGGCCGATTGAGCGCCAGTTTGGTCTGAGGCCCAAGGGGTGCTGGGGCTTGCTGAAGGGAAGCGACCAAATCGCTGACAGTCGGCTCGCCGGCTTTGCGCCGTGCATGGCGGTGAAACTGCGCGGCTTTGTTCGTCCATCGGAGGCCGATCGCATCATCGCCGCGAACTACCCGGCATTGACACCGGCAAAGCGTCGCCAGCTCATCGACGTGCTACGGACAAACGGCCTCATCGAAGAGGACGTCGTCTGGTACTGGACGAAATCCGGGCCCAAGTCCCGGATTGTCCTTCGGCTTCCCTATCAACGATTCAGCGACCATTTGGTCGCGCGGCATTTGCTGAAGACCCATCTCGATGTTTCTTCGGCTGTAGCAATCAAGCGGAGCTTCACGGGGAAATCACCGCTCGCACGGATCTTCCGGGTGTCAAATGGATACCATCGAAAATACGCGGAGCCGGGCTTGGCGCAGGCGCTGATTACCGAGTTTCCGGAGCGAGTGGGAAAGCGGCTTCCGCCCGAGCAGCGAGAACTGTTCTTCGTGCTGCCCAAAAGGTCCCGGAATTTGCATGCATACTTTGACCCATTTATCGAAGGGATATTTTGGCGCGACCCTGCAGCGTTTACCAAGGGTACACACGTCATAATCAATCAATACCTGAACGCCGGGACGCAGGCCTGGGAGCAGATGGTTGACGCTTTAGCTGCCGTCTCGACCAAGCCAAAGCACCCGTACCACGCGCGCCGTCTGTACGATTTCATGGCGAGCTATCCGATGCCAGACCGCGATCTTCAGTGGTCCGAATATCTTCGGCGACCGTGGGCGTCGCCCACCATTCGCCGTCTACTGACCTGGGCGGAGAAGCTCAATGTGGCGAGCATGACGCAGCGCTCTGCGACGGAGCTTGCCGGACTGCTCTCCCTGGTCCTTACAACGGTCGTTCGACGTGACCGCGACTTAGCAACAAAGGCGCTTGTGTTGATCGGCGAAAGGTTTCCCGAAGTGCTTTTCGCCCACGTCGAGACCAGCCTTGGATTCAATGATCCTTATGTGCCTGAACGCATGTTGGCGGCTGCGTATGGGACGACCTTGTCGTTGGTGGACTCGGAGGCGGCGCCGAAGTTTCGACCTCTACTCGGAGATCTGGCGAAGACCCTCTACCAAAAGATGTTTGGACCCGGTGCGCACAACGCCACCCACCACACTCTGATGCGTGACTACGCGCTCGGAATCATCGACATTGCCCAGCGCGCGGGCTGTGTCGCACTGCCCGAAGCCGCTAGCCGGGATCTTGCTGAGCCGTTTCCAAACACGGCATCGACATTTGCAAGTGATGGCACGCCTGATCCAACTGTGAGCGAAGCCATTGATCGTGCCATTCAAATGGATTTCGGCAACTATACTATCGGACGCTTGATCCCTGACCGGGGCAACTACGACTACAAGAATCCAGATTACGTTCAGGTCCGCGCGAAGATCGAGCGACGCATGTTTGACTTGGGGTACCGGGCAGAGCGGTTCAAGGATGTCGATCGCGAGATCGGCAATGCGTCATGGAATGCACGCGAGCAGGAGAAGGTGGATCGGTATGGTAAGAAATACTCGTGGATAGCCTATCACGAGATGTGGGGAGAGCGTGCGGCGGAAAGAAAGCTGCCGGATTGGTACGTCGGAGAGAGAACACCTGATTGCGGAGTTGATCCAAGTTTCCCCAAGCGTCCAATGAGCTGGATGCCACCAATGCCGGACCTGTTTGGCAACCCGGAAGCTACAACCGAAGCCTGGGTTGAGGGCGGTTTCACACCGGACTGGCGTCCGTTGCTCGTGGTCCCGGAGATCAACGGTCACCAAGGAGAGTGGGTGCTCTTGGAGGGGTATGTTCGTGGTGCCGACGAGAGTCACGATCGAGAGCTCTTTGCTTTCTTGCGCGGAGTGTTCATTGCCCGCAGAGATGTGTGCAGGTTCAGAGCGAAGTTCCTTGCGGTGGAATATCCTGGGAATGGGAAGATCCCCGAAGGGGCCACCGAACACTATATCTACGCAGGGGAGGTCGGACGTCGTCAGAACTATGCTCGACACCTCTGCCGGAAAAACGGCCGGTACCGGCGACAAGTCGAGGAAGCATTCGATCAATACGTGCCCATATATCCGAAAGACAAGACGCTATCCACTACCGTCACGACAAGCGCGACATCTGGCGAAGGAAAGGATATTGTCGACCTATATTTTGAGCTAACTGGCTTGAACCAAGAAACGCGTCACGTCCCGGGCATCCGTCTCGAGATCCCGTACATTCGCTTTGGCTGGGAGTCTTACCATTCTACATATAACGATTTCTCGGGCTTCGATCTTCCTGCGCCCAGTTTGATCCAGCGTCTTGGCCTGGCCAGCAGGAATCGCGAGATCGATTTCTCCGAATCAGACGGAAACCCCGGGACTCTCTATCGGGAGGCCGGAGACGGGTGGCAAGGAGATCGGCATAGTCTCTTGTACGTCCGTGCCGATCTTCTTCGGCGTTACCTAACGGAGACGCGCCAAGTACTGGTCTGGTGCAACTGGGGAGAACGGGACTGGCTGAAGAAGATGGAAGGTTATGAGGTGCTCCACAGTTCTGCCAAACAACGTATCTGCCAAGCTCATAACCACATACATCGTTCTTTTTTTCATTGGTCTTCTAGGGATCGGAAGGTCGTCTAACACGACTGCGTGATGAGCACCTTCTCGGTCCTTTGTTACCTGTTCCGGTGTTCATCAGCCGTGACCTGAGCCGCTTGGCTACCGTGTTCATAAAGAGAGTCCTGATTCTGTTAAGCGCTTCGGATGCCCCACCTTCCAGCATAGCCTCTGATCTGGGATTCCCTGCGTCTTCGGAGTGAGCGTCGGGCGAGAGCCACAGGGTGTGTTGCTTTTGACACGCTGCGCGAGGAATTCGATACAAGCCGAACCTAGGGTGACATGTTGATACATATTGATTTTATTATATAAAATCAGAAAAGAGGGTTTACAGGAGGCCCCTCGGGCGTTATGATGGGGAGCTCTTCGAGGAGGAAGAGCCATGGCTTCCAGACCCCGTACGCTCCGGGTCCCCGAGACCGCCAATGCCAGGATTCTCGGCGAGCCGTTCCCGGTCCAGGTCAACCACTGCCGCACGCCCGGCTGCGCCAATTTCGGCGTGCCGGCGAGGACGAAGCGCGGCAAGACCGGGCCGAGCGCGGATCGCGACCTCCGCTACAAGCTGACCTCGACTGCCAAGGGCCAGGAGCCCGCGATCGAGTGCAAGGCCTGCAAGGGCAAGGGCGCCATCCGCTCCAACGCGGCCATCGCCGAGGAGATCGAGCGCATTGCCGGTTACGCCCGGCCGCTGGAATACCGCTTCGCCTGCAAGACCGAGGGCTGCGCCAATGAGGGCCTGTCCATTGGCGGGCACCGCCAGCTCTACATCAGGTACGGCTACTACAAGACGCGGGAGAACCCGATCTACCGGTGCAAGGGCTGCCTGCGCAATGTGACCGTCTCCCGCAAGGTTCCCAGGATCCACGCCAGGAACCAGTCACTCGCCGTGGACGTGTTCTCGCGTATCGCCAACAAGTCGGCGATGCGCCGCACGGTGGTGGGCGCCGGCCTCAGGAGCCATGCCGACTACTACACCATCCTTGATTTCATCCACCGCCGCTGCCGCGACCTGAACGGCGCCGTCACGCGCTCCTTCCTGACAGGCGAACGGCGCCTGCCGGCCGAGATGGACATCGCCCTCGACTCGCAGTCGCTGATGGTCAACTGGCCGCGCAGGGTGCAGCGCCGCACCGTCGAGATGACCTCCTGCTGCAGCGTCGACGCCGCCTCGCGGTTCATCCTCGAACTCGACGTGAACCACGATCCCCGCTTCGACCCCTTCGACGTCAACCACGAGTCGGCGGAGCGGGGGGACATGACCCGCAAGGAGGCGTTCCGCAGATATGCCCGCTTCTGGCTTGCCGGCGACGAGATGCGGGCCGGGCGCAGCGCCCAGCGCCGCATGGGCCGCCGGGCCGCCGAGCAGGCCGTCGGCGACATCCAGGACGCCTTTCGGGCCGCCAACGCCTATGACGACGTGGCGGAGATGGAGATCGTGCCGGGGCAGGGACCGTTGCGCGACACTATGCTGCGCTCGGGCATGCTGGTGAAGACGGGCTACCGGACGCTCGGGCACATGTTCGTGCTGCGGGAGATCCTGAAGGGCGCCGGCGTGGAGCGGCTGCAGCTCTCCATGGACGAGCATCTCTCGACCATTGCGTCCTTCATGTGCGCCTTCCGGGAGCCGGTCGCCGAGGGCCGCGCGCACGGCTTCCTGGTGCGTTACGACAAGGACTGTCCGATCGACGAGCGCGACCGGCTCTACAAGGAAGCCCGGAAGCAGATGCGGCGCTTCGCCCGGATGCGCAATCTCGAGGGCATGGACAGGGAGGAACTCGGCTTCGAGATGATCCGGACCGCCCTGCGGGCCGGCGGCCTGCCCGAGGATGGCTGGCTGCGCCATCCGATGCCCACGAAGCAGGAGCCTCGAAAGGAGGTCCGCTGGATCACCGGGCATCCCGACATGGAACTGGACGACAGGGCCCGGCTCTATCTCGCCGCCTCGCTCGGACGGGTCGACAATGTCTTCGAGCTGACCCGCCGGTTCCTGTCACCCCTGGAGCGGCCCTTCTACACGCCCAGCGGCGGCTGGAACCAGGTCTGGTACGGGTATGCGCCCTACAACCCGGACATGGTGGCGAAATATCTCGACATCTTCCGGGCGGTGAACAATTTCGTCCACACCGGCAGGAAGGACGGCGCCACGCCTGCCATGCGGCTGGGTTTCGCCAACCGCCCGTTCTCCTATGCCGACATTCTCTGGCCGGGCGAGAGGATCCCCAGGCCCAGGCGCACCCGGCGCAAGGGGCGTGGGCTGAAGGCCTGAGCGCAAGCGGGGCCGCCCCGTCGGTGTGGTCAGTCCCCGCGATGGCGGGGGCGGCTCCAGGCGGCCAGCATCAGGCGCCTGTAGGCCTCCGTCTCCCCGAAGGCCGGACAGCCGTAGCGCGCCATGTCCCGGGCCTCGTCGATGGCATCGCCGCTTCCGGCAGGATCGGCGCCGGCGTCCAGCGCCGCCTCGATGAAGGCGTCGTTTGCCGAGCTGATCGCATAGTCGAGCGGCTTCTGCCCGTATCCCTCGCAGGCCTCGGGGTCGGCTCCGGCCTCGAACAGCGCCCTTGCAACTTCTCCGACGGGATTGCTGTCGGCGGCGTAGTGCAGCGGCGTGCAACCGCCGGCGTCCCGGGCGTTGGGGTCCGCGCCGCCGGCGACCAGTTCGTCGATCCCGGCCCTGTCCTCGGCCCTGGCGGCGGCGACATGGATGAACTGCGCCCCGTAGCCCAGCCGGAACCGCCCGTGCATGCCATGGGCGTAGATCATTCCTGAACGCCACGGCCGGCGCTCATTCTGTGGGAATGGCGATCGGCATCTTGTGGGCGCGTCGATACCATTTGCTTCAACGTCCCAGGGGTTCGGGCCGAGGACGGGGATTCCTCCCGGAGTTGACCGAAGGGGGCGGTGTCCGGCTCGTATAGACCTGCCATCAGGAGAAATCGTAGCTGTCCTCGAAATCCTCCGCTCCTGCGGCGCTCGGCCTGTCGAAAGCCTGCCGCGGCGGTGTGCGCCCGGTATCCTCGATCCTGTCGAATAATTCGCTGGCCGACGGAATCACCTCCAGCCGTTCCAGTGCGACGGCAAGGGACCATGTCGTCATGACACGAACATACGGGCCGAATTCCATCTTCATGAAGCTGGCGTCCTCGAACAGGACCAGGCCCGTAGCATCGCGCGAGAGCGTATCGCGGATTTCGTCTGCCAATTTCCTGATCGAGTTCTCGCCGGCGTCCTTGATCCTGCTGTTCCGCCGAAAACGCGCCCGTTCCGCTTCAGGCACATATCGAAGCAACTCGCGATTCTGCCGCAACAATGCCCCGTAGGCGGTTTCGACAATACGAATGCGGTTCCCGCCCCTGGTCATCCACTCTGTCAGGGTGGCCTGGTCCGGGTCGTCCTGCGGGCCGTCCATGAGTTCGACCTGCGCGGCATCGGTAATCAGGATCCGGCTTCGGAACCGGTCCAGGAGGTCAAGCCTTCCAATGCGCGCGAGTGAATTCAGCGGCCCGGTGTCGGGCACCGCCACCGCGATCATTTCGGCGCCGTACCCGGCAGCGGAACGCCCAGCGCCTCCGCAAGCATCGGAAGCGCCTCGGCGACTTCACGCTCAACCTGCTCTTCGCGGCCCCGGCCCCGCGGCAGTCGGAAGCCGCAGTCCACCATGGCGTTCAGCAGGTCGCGGAAGCTGTCGACGCCGATGCCGTCCATCGCTTCGCGCGAGTCGATACGGCCTTCGGAGTAGGCCTGGAGGAACTCGGCCGCAGTGATGAGCCTTTTCATTCCCGTCCTCCGTTGCTCACGGCGGCCTTGGGCACCGCCCCCGGACGCGGTGCAGGACAACCTCATCGCGCACCGCCTGCATCGGGGCTCTTCGGATTCGAACCCGAAGGTTTGCAGGCGGGACCGTGGGACCGACCGTGCCGGTCCGGCACGATCCGCTTCTCTTCGCCGTTCCCGCTTCCAGGCCATGCTTGTGCATCATGATGATTTTACCGGATTGCCGCACAAGCCGCACATCCTCCGCCAGAATATGCCCTGACAGCGTACCGGCGTTCAGCGCCGGAGCCCGGCAATGGAAGAGCAGCCAGCGCCGATCGGTGATGGACGCATGGGGCATTTGCCCGTTTCGTTCGAATATGAAGTCCCCGGTCTCCCCGCTCCAATGGAAGGTATCCGTCGTCGGGCGAAATTCATGACAGAAGACCAATGGAAGCAAGGAACGCCCTTAACGCAGGCACGACGGCCGCTGCACGTATCACCGCCTCATGATCGATTTCGGCACGCAACTCCCTGGCCGACATCCCCTTGCGATATCCGGGCCAACGATCCTCCAATTGGCGAAGAGCCAAAGCTGTCGTCGGAGGTTCCAGTCGTTCGCACCCGGGAATGTGCCTCAGTAGAAGGGCCTCCAGGGCCGGCTGAGACCAGATTGCATGAAACCCGTGCTCCCTCAACAGGCGATCAGCCCGAGCCGAGCGATTCGGGGTGTCTCCACGTCGATCAGCGTCAAGAAAGATCGCTTGAGCTGCATAACGACCCCGGCGCTTCCTGCGCAGTTGAAGCTCGTCGACAGCCGTTTCAACGATCGCCAGTGGATCGCCGCCGCGGCATCTGCAGGGGTCAATGTGAACTGAAAGGCGGGCTTCCTCGGCAAGGAGCCCGATGAACGCCGCGTACCCGACTTCGCTGTCGCCCTCGCAGGCTACGAAAATGCGCCGGCGTTGAGGGCGATGGCCATAGCCCCGGGGCATCAGCCGATACGCGGAACGGCGCCGAAGACTCCGCCAAGATATTTCCGGTAGTAGTTGTCATCCCGACGAACGCCCTTGATATCATTGAGGCTGTAAGTTTCGGTCCTGCCCCGTCGGTCTTTTTCACAAAACACGATTTCATCCTTCGACAGATCTTCCAGCAGCGAAACGTTGTGACATGTCATCCAAAGCTGTGCGCCATGGGGATTTCGGTCGGGATCGTGAAACCAGCCGATGAGTTCCGGAAGAATCATCGAGTGAATCGCCGCGTCCAATTCGTCTATGATCACGATGCCGCCTGCGGCAAGAGACTCCGAGATCAAGGGAAACAGCTTCAAGAACTGGCGTGTCCCATGGCTCTCGTAAATGGGGGGCATGGGGAATGCCAGTTCTTCATGCCGGAACCATACCTGCGGCCCGTTGCTGTCACGGCTTATCTCAAGGCCGCGGACCCCGACATCGATCCTGCCAATTTCCCGATTGAACCGTTTGACCATTTCCGGATTGTCAATGTAGCTGCGCAGCACGATGTCGTCCGAGAACTCGACCTTCTCGATGAAGATGTTTGACCGAATACCCTGGGCGGCCTCTGCGATGGCCGCGGCAAGCGGATGGTTGAGCTGGGCAAGCGTCGAAATCACGCTTGCGTTCGGCCGCAGAACCTTGTCCAGCGCCCCTTTGTAGCCGGCAAGCCCGAAGTCCCTGGAGGCCTTCACGCTTCCGTCCTCGAACCTCTCGATCAGACGCGTTTTTCTTCCCGTGGAGGCAGGCCAAAAGAAAATGGCCTCGCCGATCACGCTTCGGCGATCACCATTTCCTATCGCCAGCTCATAGCAATACGGGCACTCCGCCGCATCGTCCTGGCCGAGTGCGCCGAGATCCTCCAGCCAGGACAACCAGATCTTCAATCGGGTCGGTTTCGTGAACGAGGATCGATCATTGAACGGCTCAAGGGGAATCCGCCCGCCGGGCGCCAGAGTAAAGCTCGACCCGACGAACCATGCCGCGAACGACACCGCGCGCAGGAGGTTGGACTTGCCTGAACCGTTTGCGCCGAACACCGCGACGACCTTGGGGACGCGCTCGGACGATCCGCGCCAACAGGTGGTCAACCGGTGATTGTCTCGCGGCGCGCTCGCAGGAACCCGGAGATCCAGAACCTGACGGTCGCGAATTGAGCAGAAATTCTCTATCTCGACCTTGTAGATCATTGGTTGAATTCCCTGTTCCCAAATGAAGAAATACGGCATCAGAGAGAGAATTCAACAAAATCTTGTGGAATTTCGGCTCTAATGTGGATTCTTGTCAAGATGGCGGAGGCGGAGTCGTGGGCATTGACGCCGCTGTTCGCCAGGCCATACGTGAAAATCGGCGACGGGAAGCGAAGGCAAGGCGATGTAACGGCGCCTGTTCACAAGGCGATTATCAACACGGGTCGTCCTGCGGTTCCTCCGGCCCGCCTTCCAGCAGATCGTCGATCTGCTCCCCGCGGGCATGCGCTTCCAGCAGCTTGGCGAATCTCAACCCGGCCCAGCCTCTCGTGAACGGCTTGCTTTCGGTGAACATCGCCATGGTCTGCGCATGGAGCCTGTCCAGGATCGCGGCCAGGTCCGCCCCGGTCAGCGGGCGCATGTCGGTGCGACCCCGGCAGTAGAGCTTGTGCAGCCGGTAGCCGACATGGGTGAGTTCGCGGATGCCGAAGACGAGGAACTTCGCCCGCTCGCGGCGGCTTTCGTCCAGTTCCCCCGGCGCCCCCAGGAACCGGACCCGCATCCGCCCGTCGGCCATGTCGGCCTTGCTGACCATCAGGCAATAGACGCGCTTGCGGCCCTTCTCCTTGAGCGCCTTGTTCACATGGCGCCTGGCGCTGTCCCATTGCTCCCTGACGGTCTTGAGGCGCAGCGCGCCTCCCACGCCTTCCTGCATGGTGACTTCGGCAAGCACGGTGAAGCCTTCGTAGTCGGCGCGGACATCGGGATTGTCCCTCGGCGTGTGGCCGTAGGGAATGCCGCGCAACCGGCCCCTCCTTTGCACGCGGCACGGACAGATCGCCCTTTCCGGATCGCCCAGGCAGCTGAGCAGCAGCGCGACGATCAGCTCCAGGCCGACCCCCTTGGGGTAGAAGCGCTGCTGTTTCTTCAGCAATCCGGGCCCGGGGGCATCCCGGCCTTCGTCCCGGCCGGCCTCTCTTTCGCCCTCGCCCCGTTCGCCCTTGCCGTCTTCCGCGAGGGCGGCCCGGCGCTTTTCCTCCTCCTCAAGGGCGGCCTTGCGCCTTTCCTCCTCGTCGAAGGCGGCCCAGTATTTCTCCGCGGTCGCGCTGTCGAACCCGATGGCCGGATAGACCCAGGCAGCGCTCACCGTGTCGTGGTTGTTGAAGAGCTGGGTTGCCGCCAGGTCCAGCATGCGGGGATCGACGGCGATCTCCGGATCGGGAAAGGGGATCCGGCCCCTGGACCGGTCGCCGACAAGGATACGCGCCGTCAGCGTCATCGCCCGCCCGCCGGCTTCTTCTTCCGTGTCCCTTTCTTGCGGGTGTAGCGCGGGAGAAGCCACTGCACGCCGCCGGGGAAGCCTTCGGGGACCAGCGCGCCGGCATCGCAGAGCATCAGCGCGCTCGACCGGGCCGCGGCAATCTGCTCCCCGTTCGGGGCATGGTCCTTCTCCACCCGGTCGGCGGCGGCGTCGGCCATGACGAGCGCGGCATATTCGAGGCCGCCCTCGCCGGCATCAAGGCCCTTCAGGTCCTCCTCCCGGTCGTCCACGAGCGCCCCGGCGAACTGCGAGGGCGAGGGGAAACCCCTTTTTCCTTCCCAGTCCTTTGTCCTTGCATCCGCCTCCGACAGCCAGAAATGGAAGCGCATGAACTCGGCGAGACAGAGCGCCGGGCGGTAGCGGACCGACGAGGGGACGTCCTCGTTCTCCTCGCCGAACCCTTCGATCGCGCGGCGCACCTTGCGCAGCCGCCCGGCCACGGTGCGCGCCACGCCATCGCGCCCGGTGACGCTGTAGCGGCTGCGCAGGACCCGCCGCAACGCCCGCTTGCGCTTCATGCAGAGCCTGCCCTCGGGCGTGACCCGGTCCTCGCCGTCCACCAGTTCCAGCTGCCGCAGCTGGCCGAGGCAGTCCTCCGCCATCCGGGGCAGGATCTTCGACCAGTCCGCGATTGCCGGATAGCCGTCCTCCTCTTCCGGCGTCCCGAACAGCCCGAGCCCCTCCAGGTGCTCGTCGCTCAGGCCCTCTTCCTCGATCCGGGCCTCCAGCACTTCGAGGGACGTGCGGCCGCGCGGGCGCTCCGCCGCCAGCGCCTTGAGCGCCGAGGGCAGGAAATACAGCTCCTGCTGAAGGCCGGCCGGAAAGAGCAGCTCAGCCATTGCCGAGCCTCCGGGTCATCTCCCGCGCTTCCCGCCAGCCCAGGCGGAAGTCGAGATCGCGCGCGACGGGTCGGCCGCTCGCTTCCTCCCAGGGCAGCAGGCCGAGCCAGTGCGCCGGGTGCTTGTCCCGCGCCCGGGAACGCCGCGGGCGCACGAAGTTCATGGCGAACCAGGACACCCAGACCTGGCAGGACGCATTCTCGGCGTTCACCATCGACCTGTAGAAGCTGGAACCGGGTTCGGCGCGCCGGCCCGGCCGGGCAAGGGCCGGGGACCGCCGGCGCAGGGCGCCGATCGCCGAGTCCACCGACTGCGGGCTGGCCAGCTCCAGGAACGCCTCGATCTCACCGCGGGGCGGCCAGTCCCGGTCCGGTCCCTGCGACAGCCACAGCACCGCAAGGCGCGTCGCCTTCCAGCCGGACCGCTCGCGCCAGCCCCAGCCGCCCCGTTCCGACCAGGCGCCGTGCATGACCTTGCCGAAGAGCGCCGCCCTCGCCCGGGCGCGCCGCTCCGCATCCCGGTCTCCCAGAAGGTCGGAGCCGTCCTCCGCGAGCGCCTCCTCGATCCTGGTGCGCCAGGCCTCGCCGACCCGCTTCGTCTCGGACGGCCAGCCCGGCACGGTCGTGCCCGCGGTTCTCGAGCGCTCCTCGGGAGTCTCGCTCTGCACCACCGCGATCTCGGCGCGCCGGATGTCGCTGTCCTCGCCGCCGTCCTCCTTCTTCCCGGCAACGCGGGTCCGCATGTCCCCGGCGAAGACGGCGGCCGCGCCCCGGTAGGCCGTGCGCTTCCCGTCCAGCGACAGGGTGACCCGGTCGAACCGGCCGGTCTGCTCTTTCAGCACCATGAAATGCGCGAGTTCGGCATACTCCTCGCGCATGAACAGCGCCCCGGCGCCCAGATAGGAGTATTTGTTACTGCGAAGCGCCCCGTCCCCGTGGTCGGTGCCGAAGTGGAACAGGTGGTCGAACCGCCGCCCGGCGACCGGAAGGCCGCCGTCGGCCATGGCTTCGACCGGCCCCCCCGGCACCGGGTTCCCTTGCCCGAAGACCGCGCAGGGATGGGCGGCCAGCACGAGGAAGGTGCGGGGCGCGTGCAGGCGAAGCGCCGTCACCAGCACCGGGAGCCATTGGAAGCGGGGCCGGTAGGCCGCCCTCGGCCGCCGCAGCGAGGCGTACACCGTGTCGGTCCGGAGCGTGGCGATGCCGTTGAACGGGCTGTCCCCGGGACCGGGCTCCCGGCCGTTCTCCCGGACGAACAGCTGCCGAAGCCGTTCCGCGTGATCCGGCTCCATGAGGGCGGCGCTCCGGTAGCTCTGGTAGTCCCGGACCCGGACGCCGACATTCCGGAGGACCGCCTCGTAGTGGCTGGCATTGCCGCGCGGATCCTCATCCTCTTCTTCCAGTTCCTCCACCGTCTCGCGCAGTCCCCGGCCCTTGCGCGCGTGCAGGAAGATCTTCGCCAGGCGCGCCTCCAGCGCGCCCGGTTCGTCGAGGCCCCGGTGCAGGCGTACGGGTCCGCCCAGGCTGAAGGTCGTGCTGCATTCCCGGCAGATCGCGCGGTCGCGCGCATGCGCCTCGTAGCGGCCGCTATGCTCGAAGACGTTGACGCCCTCGTTGGCGCAGCCCGCCTTGGGGCAGGCGGCATAGGGGATGCTCTGGCGCTTGAACCAGGCATGGGCGGCGCGCAGCGAGCGGTTCGACAGCAGCCGCGATACCATCCCGCAGGCCTCGCACCTGTAGCGCCGGTCCGCCAGGAAGCCGGGCGCCGGCTCCACCGCATAACGCCGCGCATAGCTTGCGCGGTCGGGCGCCGGGCCGAAGTTCGGGCACATCGGGTTGCGGCAGAAATTGGCGTTGAAGGTGACCCCCGGCCCGATCGCCGGGAACGGGATCGGGTCGAACGCCCGAAGGTCTTCCTCCGCCATGGGCCGGGATTGTCCCGCCATCGTCGCTCTCCCCCTTGCGGTTGGCGTTGCCGGGCGCCCGGGACGGCGCCCCCTCACCAGCGGATCGCACCCCTGAGCATCGCGCCGTGCCCGGACGGCGCATTGTCGTTGGCGGGCCGGGCGAGCGTCGCCTCGACCCCGAACGAGAAGTCGAGAGGCGCGTTGCCGGGCGCGAGACGCCAGCCGAGACGCCAGTCGCGCCCGGCGTCCGAGAGCCCGAGACCCGCATAGGGCGTGCCGGTCAGCGCGCCGAACGCCCGCAGCCCGTAGCCGAACTCGGCATCGAACCTTGCCTCGGCCTCGAACTCCCCGTCGGCGCCAAGGTCGCCCGCGTCATGCGCCGACCAGAGCCGGTCCGCGTTGCTCAATGCCGCGCCGAGGGTGGGAGCCAGCGACATCAGGAACCCGCGCCCCGCACCGTCCGCGCCCATGTGAAGCGAGCCGCTCACGCCCCATTCCTCATGGTCGGTATCGCTCCGGCTCACGAAGGTGCGCGCGTTCAGCCGCGCTGTCAGGCCGGACGGTTCATGCGCATAGGCGAGAGCCGCGCCGACCTCGACGCCAGCGCCGCTCTCCGCGTCGCCGCCGTCCTGGCGCAGGCCCAGCTCCAGGCCCGGCGCCAGCGACGCCCCCCCGCCCAGCTCGAACGTCCGCGAGCCTTCAAGCATCGCTCTCAGGCGGCTGGCCTCCGCTTCCGTGGCGACCGTGTTCGGGGCCTTCGCCGAGTCCATCCGCACCAGGAACGCATCGGCCTTCACCGCAAGGTCAAGACCGCCCGTTTCGCCGGCCCGCGCGAGGTCGCCCCTCACGCCGACCGCGCCGAGCTGCATCCCGATATCGGCGCGCGCCGGCGTGCCGCCCCGGTCCTGCCGGATCGTCATCTCGCCCGTCCCGAAGCCGGCAAGGCTCCACACCTGCAGCCGCTCGCCCAGCCGGAGCTGCGCGTAGGGGCTCACCGCGGTCAGGCTGCCCTCTATCGTGCCGGAGTCCACCGCCTGCTGGGCGAAGCGGCTCCGCCCGTCGCTGAACGACAGCGCGACCCCGGCGATGCCCCGCGACCATTGCCTGTCCAGACCGACGATGCCGGTCACGACCTCGTTGTCCAGGCGCACCGCGCCCTTCCGGTGGGCCTCCTGCATGTTGGAGGTGAGAGACGCCACCCGGCCCCATGCGACCAGGCCCGGCGCGCCGCCTTCGGTCCCGAACGCGATATGGAACGAACTCCCGATCAACGGAACCCCGCCGCCCTCGCCGAACCTCCGCGCAAGCCCGGTCAGCGCCCGGCCTGCATCCAGCCCGGCAAGGTCGAGGGTCTGGCCCCCCACGGTCATCTGCGCCCCTTCGAGGCGCCGCGAGAGACGCCCCGAGACCTCGTCGACGATCTGGCTGCCGACCGTGTGTCCGAACCGCGCAAGCCACATCTTCTGCAGCGGGTCGGAGTTGGAGATCGTACCCGTCGCCTCGCCGTCGGAGATCGTCGCGCCCTCGGCGCCCGAGAGCGCGAGCGTCATCGTCTCCTCGCCCTCGTCGACCGCGTCGTCGAGCACGGGGACGCTCACCGTCTTCTCGCGCACGCCCGCCGCGAAGGTCAGCGTGCCCGAGGTGTCGGTGTAGTCCGACCCCGCCACCGCGGTGACGTCCGAGGTGGCGTAGGAGACCGTGATCTGGGCCCCCGGCGCCCGGTCGAGGGTGACCACGAAGTCCAGGCTCGCGTTCGGCCCTTCCTCGGCGCGCGCGTCCGCGACTCTCAGCGCCGGCGGCGCCAGCACCGTGAACGTCACCGTCCGCGTGCCCAGCGCCGTCCCGGCCCCGCCGTTCTCCGGGTACGCGGTCGCGCTCAGCGTGTACGACCCCGCCGGCAGCGTCCCGCCGTTCAATTCCCGGACGCCGTCCGCGTTCTTCGTGTCGCCGTAGAGCGACCAGGGCGCCATGTTCTCCGTCCGCGACACCGAATTCGCACCGGAAAGCGTCAGCACCACGCTCTCGACCCCGGCGCCCGACGCGACGTCCGCGCGGATGCCGAAGCTCGTGGCGCTCACGGCCCCGAGATCGACCCGGTCGCCGTTCGCGAGCGTCGCCACCGTCGCCTGCGTCGCAGCGTCCACCAGCACCAGCCCGGTCACCGCCGAGGGCGGGGGCGTCGTCACCGTCTCTTCCTCGGCCGCCGCCGCCACCGTGAACGACACCGAGTGCGTGCCCAGCACCTCCCCGGTCCCGCCGCGCTCGGCATAGGCCGTCGCCTTGAGGGTG
>JAJECZ010000401.1 GCA_022821735.1 Alphaproteobacteria bacterium
GCCCGGGATGCGGACGAGCGCGCCCGGAAGACCGACGAGATGCTCACCATGGTGGCGGACTCCTGGATTGCGGTGCCGATCATCGAGGGCATGGGCTACTGGGCCGTCAATCCGGACGAGGTCGGCAAGTTCGCGCCGATCCCCGGCCGCCACGAGTTCGGAGACGTGTTCGAGCGGATGCCGAGGCCAGAGCAAAAGCCCTGGTAGCGCAGAGGTTCGAACGATGACCGGTTCCCGGCTCCGGCCGGGAACCGGCATTTTCCTGCCGGGCCGGATACGCCGAGCGGGGTAGTCCCATGCAGCGTTACATCCTGCAGCGCCTTGTCCAGGGCGTGATCCTGCTCGTGGTGGTGACATCCATCGTCTTCTTCATCGGGCGCATGACCGGCAACCCGGTCGACATGATGCTGCCGGAGGATGCCACCGAAGAAGACCGCCAGGACATGATCAAACGCCTCAAGCTCGAGGGGACGATCATGGACCAGTTCGGCGTGTTCATCGTCGATGCCGTCCAGGGCGACCTCGGGACCTCGATCCGCTACCGGCAGCCGGCGACCGACATCTTCTTCTCGCGCCTGCCGAATACGCTGGCGATGATCCCGCCGGCGATGATCCTGGCCATTGCGATGGCGATACCGCTGGGCATCCTTTCGGCCCTGCGCCGGGGCGGCATAATCGACCGAATATCCGCCACCATTGCGGTGCTGGGCATATCCACGCCCAATTTCTGGCTCGGCATCGTGCTGATCTACCTGTTCAGCGTGACCTGGGGATGGCTCCCTTCAAGCCGGATGGGCGGGCCGCTCAACTACATCATGCCGACGATCACGCTCGGGACCTTCCTGGTCGCCGGCTTCATGCGGCTGATCCGCTCCAGCATGCTGGAAACGCTGGACAGCGAGTTCGTCAAGCTCGCCCGGATCAAGGGCGTGAGCGAAACCGCGATCGTGTGGAAGCACTGTCTGCGCAATGCACTCATCCCCGTGCTGAGCCTCTGGGGCGTGTTCATGGGCGGGCTGGTGACGGGCGCCATCGTCACCGAAACCGTGTTCGCCTGGCCCGGTATCGGACGCCTGACCTACGAGGCGGTCATCTTCCGGGACTACCCGCTCCTCCAGGCCGTCATCATCATGGATGCGATCTTCATCCTGTTCATCAACCTGCTGGTCGACATCCTCTATGCCTATGTCGACCCCCGAATCCGGTTCGAGTAGGGCCACGCGATGCGGCGGCTTCCCCTCGCGTCTTTCGCGATCATCGGCACGATGGTCTTCGTGGCCGTGTTCGCGCCCTGGCTCACGCCCCACTCGCCCATCGACCAGTCGCTGCCGAACAAGCTGCTGCCGCCCTTCTGGGAGGAGGGCGGCACGACCGAATATCTGCTCGGCACCGACATTTTCGGCCGCGACCTGCTGACCCGGCTCTTTTACGGCGCGCGGGTCAGCCTGATCGTGACGGCGCTGGCGTTGAGCGTGGGCGGCGGCGTCGGCCTCGTGCTCGGCATCGTCTCCGGCTATGTCGGCGGCAAGCTGGACGCCTTCCTGATGCGCGTCGTGGACGCGGCCTTCGCCTTCCCGACGATCCTGTTCGCGCTGCTGCTGGCCGTGACCATGGGCCAGGGCATGGACACGCTGGTCATTGCGCTCAGCCTCTTTCTCTGGGCCGGATTCGCGCGTGTCATCCGCGGCGAGGTGCTGGCGATCAAGCAGCGCGATTTCGTGGCTCTCGCGCGGGTCCATGGCAGTTCGCCGGCGCGGATCATGTTCATCCACATCCTGCCCAACGTGCTCAACACCTTCATGGTGCTGCTGACCCTCAATGTCGGGGTCATCATCGTGGCCGAAGCGTCGCTCAGCTTCCTCGGCGCGGGCGTGCCGCCGCCGACGCCATCCTGGGGCCTGATGGTGGCCGAGGGCCGCGGCAAGATCACCAGCGCCTGGTGGCTGTCGCTCATTCCGGGAATCGCGATCACGCTCGTCGTGCTCTCCTTCAACCTCTTCGGCGACTGGCTGCGCGACCGGCTCGACCCGAAGCTGCGTCAACTCTAGCGGGAGTCCGAGGAAAGCATGGACAGCGCCCCGGTTCTCGAAGTCCGGAACCTGCACACGCACTTCTTCCTGAGGCGCGGCGTGGTCAAGGCGGTGGACGGCGTCACCTTCTCGCTGAAGCGGGGAGAGGTGCTGGGCCTTGTCGGCGAGTCCGGCTGCGGCAAGAGCCTGACCGCGCTCTCGATCCTGCGCCTGTTGCCGCAGGAGGCCGCGCGAACCGTCGAAGGGCAGGTGCTTCTGGACGGCGAGGACCTGCTCGCCAAGTCCGCCGGCGAGATGCGCCAGGTGCGCGGACAGCGCATCGCCATGATCCTCCAGGATCCGCAGACCTCGCTCAATCCGGTGTTCAGCATCGGCAACCAGCTGCACGAGGCGCTCGCCCGGCGGCTGGACGAAGGGGGCCGGTCGCTCAGGGAGCGGGCCGTGGACGTGCTGCGCCAGGTGCGGCTGGCGGCGCCCGAACAACGCATCGGCCAGTATCCGCACGAACTGAGCGGCGGCATGAAGCAGCGGGTCGTCGGCGCCATCGCGATCAGCTGCGCGCCCGAGGTGATGATCGCCGACGAGCCGACGACGGCGCTCGACGTCACCATCCAGCTTCAATATCTGGACCTGCTGAAGGAGCTCCAGACCTCTCTCGGCATGGGCATTCTCTTCATCACCCACGATTTCGGCGTCGTCGCTCATATGTGCGACCGCGTGGCGGTCATGTATGCGGGGCGGATCGTGGAAACGGGCCCGGTGCGCGAGATATTCGACAACCCGGTCCATCCCTACACCCAGGCGCTGATCGCCTCCGTGCCGAAGCTGCGGCGCAAGGCCGGACGGCTGCGCGCCATCGACGGACAGCCGCCCGCCCTCTCCGACCTGCCCGCCGGCTGCCGGTTCGCGGACCGTTGCCCCCATGCCGAGGCGCGCTGCCGCGAACGGTATCCCAAGGCCGTGAGCGTCGGCGAAAGCCATACCGCCAGCTGCTGGCTCGCAGCATGAGCAAGGACCCGATCCTCGAGGTGAACGGCCTCACCAAGCACTATCCGGTAGCCAAGGGAATCCTGTTCTCGCGCGAAGTCGGGCGGGTTCGCGCCGTCGATGGCATCGACTTTTCCATCGCCGAGGGCGAGACGCTCGGCCTTGTCGGCGAGTCCGGCTGCGGCAAGACGACGACCTCCAGGCTGGTGCTCGGCCTGGAGCCTCCGACCGCCGGAGAAGTGCTGCTCGAAGGCGTATCCGCGCAGGACCTGACCGGCCGGGACCGGCAGGACTATCACGCCAAGGTGCAGGCCGTGTTCCAGGACCCGTGGTCGTCGCTCAACCCGCGGATGCATGTCGGCGAGATCGTCGGGGAGTCCCTCAGGATCTCGAAATGGGGCACACGCGCCGAGATCGAAGAGCGTGTTGCGGCGCTGCTGGTCGAGGTGGGGCTGCGCCCGGAGCACGCGCGCCAGTATCCGCACGAGTTCAGCGGCGGGCAGCGCCAGCGCATCGCGCTTGCAAGCGCGCTCGCCATCGGCCCGAAATTGATCGTGCTGGACGAGCCCGTCTCGGCGCTCGACGTGTCGATCCGCGCCCAGATGATGAACCTGCTGAAGGATGTCCAGGAACAGGACAATGTGGCCTACCTGCTGGTCGCCCACGACCTTGCCACGGTGCGCCACATGTCCGAATGGACCGCCGTCATGTATCTCGGCGAGATCGTCGAATATGCGCCGACGGAGCTGCTGTTCGAGAATGTGCGCCACCCCTATACGCGGGCGCTGTTCTCCGCCGTGCTGCCGGACCATCCGGACGGGCGCGAGGAGGAAATCGTGCTCACCGGCGAGGTGCCGTCCCCGCTCGACCCGCCGGGCGGCTGCCGGTTCCACACGCGCTGTCCGTTTGCGATGGACATATGCTCGCAGGTGGCGCCGACGCTGACGGAATCGGAGTCGGGCCATCTGGCGGCCTGTCATCTCGAGGAGTAAACAGGGGGCGGTTCCATTCCCGCCGCTCCACAGCATTGCGAGGCTAAGTCATGGCGTTCGTCGAAACGGAAATCCACGGCCAGACCATGGTCGTCCGGCTCAACCGGCCGGAGCGCCTCAACGCGCTCAGCACGGTGATCCGCCAGGGCATGGCGGAGGCGTTCTCGGAGTTCCGCGACAATGACGGTCTCGAAGTCGCGATCCTGACCGGCACCGGCCGGGGCTTCTGCGCCGGCGAGGACATGAAGGAATCCGTCGAGCGCGGCGGTGTGGGCTCGCCCGACGACGATCTCGACGATCCGTTCGCCGACGGGACGCTGCAGAAGCCTGTCATCGCCGCCGTCAACGGCTTCGCGATGGGCGGCGGCTTCATGCTGGTCGAGCGCACCGATCTCCGCGTCGCCGTCAAGGGCGCGCTCTTCGAGATATCGGAAGCGAAACGCTGGCTGCTCGGCGGCTACAATCACGGCTTCGTCGCCAACCTTCCCTATCCGGTCGCGATGGAGATGGCCTTCGGGTTCCGCTTCACGGCCGAGCGCTTCCACGAGCTCGGATTCGTCAACCGGCTGGTCGAACCGGACGAGCTGATGCCGACGGCGATGGAGATGGCCGACCACCTGCTCAGCCTGCCGCCGGCCTCGCGTGTCAACACGCTCTACATGATGCGCCAGATGCGCCCGACGGTGTCGCCGCCGCACGAGCGGCTGGCCGCCGCGCTGCACGAGCATGGCTGCCTTGAAGACCGGATGGAATCCCGCCGCGCCTTCGCGGAAAAGCGCAAGCCCGAGTTCAAGGGCTGGAACGACCCGGCGGACCGCTACCGGATGCCGACGCTGGAGTCCGTCATGGCGGGCGGTGACTGAGATCTCCTGCCAACGCAGAACGAGTCCAACGCAAGGAGCTGCTTCCATGACCGGTCGCCCGGGCCCGCTTGCGGGCGTGAAGGCCGTCGCCTGCTCGACCGCACAGGCCGGCACGGTGCCCTACATGCTGATGGCCGATCTGGGCGCCGAGGTCATCAAGATCGAAGTGCCCGGCGCCGGCGACGGTTCACGCGTGGCCGGCGAGATCAAGGGCGGCATCAGCTCCTTCTTCGAGACCAACAACCGGGGCGTGAAGAGCCTGACGCTCAACCTCAAGTCCGACGAGGGCCGCGCGATCCTCCACAAGCTGGTCGCGGAGGCCGATGTGTTCGGGCAGAACTTCCGCCCGGGCGTCGCCGAGAAGAACGGCTTCGACTACGAGACACTGAAGGCGATCAACCCTGCCCTGGTCTATGTCTCCATATCCGGCTACGGGCAGGAGGGGCCCCATGCGGACCTGCCGGGAACGGACGCGGTCGGCCAGGCGCTCGGCGGCGTGACGGAGGCCTATGCGGGGCCCGGCGAGTCCATGCGGACGGGCATCGTCTCGGTCGCGGACGAATCCTGCGCGCTGCTGGCGTTCGGGGGGTTGCTGGCGGCGCTGCACTGCGCGAGGACGACCGGCGTCGGCCAGAAGGTCGAAACCTCGCTGGTGGCGGGCGTCGTGCGCCTGATGGGCTGGACGCTCACCACGACGATGTGGCGGGGCCGCAACCCGATCACCGGCACGCGGATCAACGGCACCCGCGAGCGCCCCGGCATTGCCGCCAGCTTCAACGATATCGACGGACGCCCGCTCGTCTTCCAGCTCGGCCATCGGGACTGGAAGCGCGCGATGGAAGCGCTCGGCTTCTACGCGGTGCTGGAGGAGCGCGGCGCCGAAGACCTGGGGCTGGCTATCGTGTCGGAAGAGAAAAAAGACCTGATCCTCTCCACGCTCGCGGAACTGTTCGCAACCGACAGCCGCGACCGCTGGGTGGAGCTGCTGAGGGCTGCGGACATCGTCTCCGCGCCGATCAACACGCTGCTGGAAGCCTCGAACGACGCCGACGTGCTGGCGAACGGCTATGTCGCCGAGAAGCACTATCCCGAGATCGGCGAGACGCTGAAGGTCCACGGCACGCCCTGGCGCTTCTCGGAAACCCCGGCGCGGATCGGCGTCGCGCCGAAGCTCGGCGAGCACAACGCCGAGATTCTCGGGCGGCTCGGCTATGACGAAGACGCGCTCGCTTGTCTGCGCGATCGCAAGGTCATCTGAGGCTTCGGCCCTTCCGCAGACAATGGATGGCAATCCATGACCGGTCCGCTCGCCGGCGTCACGGTGCTCGACTTCACGCGCGTGCTTGCCGGCCCCTGGTGCACGCTGGCGCTGGCCGATCTCGGCGCCGAGGTCGTCAAGATCGAGAACCCGAAGGGCGGCGACGACACGCGGCGTTTCGACGTCCGCGAGGAGTTGGCGGGAGAAAGCGCCTATTTCGTCTTCGCCAACCGCAACAAGAAGAGCCTCGCACTCAATATCGCCGCACCCGAGGGCCAGGAAATCGCAAGGCGGATCGCAGCCCGCGCCGATATCCTGGTGGAGAACTTCCGGCCGGGCGTGATGGCGAGGCTCGGGCTCGATTTCGATAGCCTCCGCGAGATCAATCCGGGCCTGGTCTATTGTTCGATCTCCGGCTACGGCCATGACAGCCCCCTGCGGGAGGTCGCAGGCTACGACCCGGTGGCGCAGGCCGAGGGCGGCATGATGGCGATTACCGGCGAGGCCGACGGCGGTCCGCTGCGCACCGGCATCTCCTATGCCGACATATTCAGCGGCTACAATGCCTTGCAGGGCGTACTCGCCGCGCTCTACCACCGCGAACGCACCGGCGAGGGCCAGGCCGTCGACATCGCGCTGCTCGACGGCGCGGTAGCCTCCCTTGCCAACCAGGCGCAGGTTACGCTCGTCACCGGCCGGGATACCGGGCGCTACGGCAACGACCATCCGTTCCTCGAGCCGTTCGGCGTGGTCGAGACCGCCGACGGGCCGCTCTACCTTGTCATCGGCAACGACCGGCAATGGGAGCGCTTCTGCCGCGACGTCATCGCGCGCCCCGACCTGCTGGACCACCCGCACTTCCGCGACAACGCCGCCCGCCTCGCCCACCGCGAGGCGAACCGCGCGCTGCTCGCCGAAATCTTCGCCGCCGACAGCCGCGCCGGCTGGATGGCGAAGTTTCGCGCATCCGGCGTGCCGGCGGGCGCGGTGCGCAGCATCTCGGAGGCGCTCGCCGCCCCGGAAGTGCGCGCCCGCGGCATGGTGCAGCCGGTGGACCACCCGAAGGCCGGCCGGTTCGAGGCGGTCGCCTCGCCGGTCCATCTCTCCGCCACGCCGACCGCCGCGCCCGTCGCCGCGCCGACGCTCGGCCAGCACACGGACGAGGTGCTGGCGGCCTTCGGCTACGACGCGGAGGAGATCGCCCGCTTCCGGTCCGACGGTGTTGCCGCCTGAGGCAACCCGCCTTACGAAACGATGGGCAAGGTCACCGTTTCGTAGTCGAGCGTGAGCGCGCGCCCCGTCCCGTCGTCGGCGAGGCGGGCGCTGAACCTCTTGCCGGGGCGCACGCCTCCGATTGCCGGGATGGTGCCGAGGAACATCGCGAATTCCGGCGGCACCGTCTTGTAGCCCTGGAAATAGTCGGCGATGAGTTCCACGGGCTCCCGGACCGCCGCCATCGTGCCGCGCTGGTAGGGCTCGCCGTCCATGTCGCTCTCCAGCCTGAGCCTGTCCCAGCGGGCGGCGACATCGGCGCAGCGCCAGACATCGCGGCCGAGCGGCTTCGGGCACATCTGCTTGGAGACGGCGACCGACTGCGCCTCGAAGTCGCGGTCCGTGTGGTCCGAACCCACGGCCACCAGCATGCCGTGCCGGGCGGAGCCGATCAGCACCGCCTCCGCTTCGCCGGAGCTTCCTTCGCCCAGCACCTGGATGCGGTCCGCCTGGGTCGCGAGCGAGGCGCCGACCCGATAGTAGAGCGGCGTCCCGGACGGCGGCGCCACGCCGATCTCCTTGAGCTCCTCGATATGCTCCTCGACCGCCGCCCGGTCGCGCCCCGACCAGCCGGCGATCACGATGACGGAGACCGGGACTTCTATGTCCTCGACGCCGTCCGCATGGTGAAGCCGGAACCGCATGCGCCTTCCTCCTCAGCCCGCTCGCCGCCAGGCCGTGCCGTCCGGCCCGTCCTCGAGCGCGATGCCCCGCGCGGCCAGCGTATCGCGGATCGCATCGGCCCGCGCGAAGTCCCGCGACCGGCGCGCCGCAACGCGCTCCGCCACCAGCGCCTCGATCTCGGCCGCGTCGTCGCCTTCCCCGTGCAGCCACGCCGTCGGGTCGGCCTGGAGCAGGCCCAGCAGCGCGCCCGCGCCGAGCAGGGAACCGGCCAGCGCCGCCCTCTCGTCCGCATCCTCGGCCCGGTTGAGCGCCGTCGCGGTCTCGTGCATGGCGGCGATGGCGGCCGGCGTGTTGAGGTCGTCGAGCAGCGCCTCCAGCACGGCCGGCGCCGGCTCGGCCGGCTCATGCGCGCCGGCGTCCCGCAAGGCCCGGTAGAGCCTGTCGAGGCCGGCCTTCGCCTCCGCCAGCGTATCGCGGCCGAATTCGAGCGGCGCGCGGTAATGCGCCTGCAGCAGCGCAAGCCGGACCGCCTCGCCCGGCGCGTCAGCCAGCAGTTCGCGCACGGTCAGCACATTGCCGAGCGATTTCGACATCTTGTCGCCCTTCACGACCAGGTAGCCGTTGTGCATCCAGTAGCGCACGAAGGGGGGCCCGTGGGCGCAGACGCTCTGGGCCAGCTCGTTCTCGTGGTGCGGGAAGATCAGGTCCGCCCCGCCGCCGTGGATGTCGAAGGCCTCGCCCAGATAGGCGCGCGACATGGCCGAGCACTCGATATGCCAGCCGGGCCGGCCCCGGCCCCAGGGGCTCGGCCAGCCGGGCAGGTCTTCCGCGCTCGGCTTCCAGAGCACGAAGTCCGCCGGGTCCCGCTTGTAGGGCGCCACATCGACACGCGCCCCCGCGATCAGCTCCTCGCGGGAGTGGCGCGAGAGCCGGCCATAGTCGGGCATGGAGGGCACATGGAAGAGCACATGCCCGTCCGCCTCGTAGGCGTGGCCGTCCGCGACCAGCTTTTCGATCATCTCGACCATTTCGCCGATATGCCCGGTGGCGCGCGGCTCGACATCGGGCGGTAGCGCGCCGAGCGCGGCCATGTCGGCGTGGAAGGCCTCGGTCGTCCGCGCCGTGATGCGCTCGATAGGCTCGCCCGTCTCGGCCGCCCGCGCGTTGATCTTGTCGTCCACATCCGTGATGTTCCGCACATAGGTGACGCGCGGATAGAGCCGCTTCAGCAGGCGGTAGAGCACGTCGAACACCACCACGGGGCGCGCATTGCCGATATGCGCAAGGTCATAGACCGTCGGCCCGCACACATAGAGGCGCACATGCTCCGGGTCGAGCGGCTCGAAAGGCTCCTTGGCGCGCGCCAGCGTGTTGTGGACGATCAGGGTCACAGGACTGTCTCCGGCTCCATGCGGTCGTGTCGGTTCGGCAGCGGGATATAGGCCAAGCGAACGCCCGCGTATATGTCCCTGCCGGGCGGGAAAGGGGAGAACCCCGGAAATGTCATGGAATGTCATGTTCTGTCATGAGGCGTCATGTTCCGCCGGGCCCTCCGTTCCGGTTCGGCATCGTCCACGGGGCGCCGGGCCTCCTTCCGTTCGCCGATTGACGGTGCTTCCCGGAAGCCCGGGAGCGTTGCTGTTTCGCGCGTTTGGCGCGTCGGCGGAGACCCCGCGCCGGGTGTCATGAAATGTCATGTTTTGTTCCCGTGGGCCTCGGCCTCGCTCCGCCGCCACGCCACCCGGCGGGCATCGGGCCTGTCGTTTCCTTCATCGCATCTCCTTCCGTTTGCGCCGCCGGCGGCTTCCCGGCGGCGGGTCCCTGTTTCGCGCGTATCCCGCGTGCGTACGCGCCCGGGCGGGCGCGCCTTTGCGCCGGCGCGGTTCGCGCGCCTGATTGCGCGCGCGAGCCGCAGGGCGCACCTTTCCCGTCCGCTCTCGCCGGGGGTTTTTTCGGCCCCCAGCCACTGCTTCCCTGCGCAGAAAAGCCGAAAGGCGGCCCTGGACGCCGCCTCTCCGTAAGAGCATTTATACACCCGTTCGCCCGATGTCAAGCTTATTTGTGATTAATTTCCAGAAATGTTCCCCATGGCTGCAGAGAGCCGGCTTCCGGGCCGGGGCGCCGGTTCTTCCGCTTGGTGCGCCAAAGGCAGGCGGCTAGACTCCGGCTTTGCGGCACGATACGGGGCGCGCGCGAGCTTCCATGACGAGACCATCGACCGCTACCCGACTCCCTGTGAACCCGGAGAAAAGCCGGTCGATCCTGAAGACTATCTCCGCCGCCGGCGGTTCAGCCATGTCACCGCGGAGGAACGGGTGACCGGCTTCAAGCGCGGC
>JAJECZ010000131.1 GCA_022821735.1 Alphaproteobacteria bacterium
GGGCCGACCTGCGGGCGCACGCTCGCCGAGCACGGCGCGGACTGCATGCGCATCGCCGGGCCGCACCTGCCCTTCGCGCCGACGCTCGTCATGGACACGGGCCACGGCAAGCTCTCCGCCTTCGTCGATCTGCGCGAGGAGCGCGGCCGGGCGCAGCTTCGCGCGCTCGCTTCTGAAGCCGATGTGTTTGTGCAGAGCTACCGCCCCGGCACGCTCGCCGCGCGCGGCTTCGGCCCCCGCGATATCGGCCCCGGCAAGGTCTATGTCTCGCTTTCGGCCTACGGTCATGAAGGGCCCTTCGCCATGCGCCGGGGCTTCGACAGCATCGTGCAGAACGCCTCCGGCATGTCCACCGTGCAGGGCAGCGCGCAAGCGCCGCGCAACCTGCCGGTGCAGCCGCTCGACTATTGCGCCGGCTACCTCGCCGCCTGGGGCGTCGTCACGGCCCTGCTGCGCCGGGCGGAGGAGGGCGGGACCTGGCACGTGCAGCTATCGCTCGCCGGCATGGCGGAATGGATCAAGGGCATGGGCCTCGTCGAGGACTGGCAGGATGCGCCGGCGGAGCTCGCGCCGGAGGAGCTCGCGGCGATCTCGATGGAAAGCGACACGCCGCACGGCCGGCTTACGCATCTGGCCCCGATCGCGCAGATGTCCCGCACGCCGCCGCACTGGGCGCGGCCTTCGGTTCCGCTCGGCTCGCACGATCCCGTCTGGCCGGAGGCGCTCGCCGCATGAGCCGCCTTGCCCGCGGCCCCGGCGCCGCGATCCACTACGAGACGCATGGAGAGGGGCCGGCGGTCCTGCTGACGCACGGTTTCGGGCTGACGGCGCGCATGTGGGCCGGCCAGGTCGAGGCGCTGGCGCCGTCCCACCGGCTCATCCTCTGGGACCTGCGCGGACACGGCCGCAGCGACTCGCCCGAGGATGAGGAGCTATACGACCCGGAAGCCTGCGTTGCCGACATGCTGGCGTTGCTGGACGCCGAAGGTGTCGAGCGGGCGGTCGTCGGCGGCCTCTCTCTCGGCGGCTATCTCTCGCTGGCCTTCCACCTCCGTCATCCCGAGCGCGTGCGGGCGCTGATGCTGTTCGACTGCGGCCCCGGCTTCCGGCGCGACGAACCCCGGCAGGCCTGGAACGATCGGGCGAAGCAGCGGGGCGAGCGGATCGCCGCGCGCGAACCGCGCGCCCTGGAGAGCCTTGAGCCGGACGGCCACCGCGACCTCGCCGGCGTCGCGCGCGCGGCCTGCCGCATGATGCGCCACCATGACGGCAGCGTGCTGGAATCGTTGCCGTCGGTCCGGGTGCCGGCGCTGGTGCTGGCCGGCGAGCGCGATACCCCCTTCCTGGCCGGCATCGACTACATGGCCCGGAAGATTCCGGACGCCGAGAAAATCGTTCTGCCGGACGCCGGCCACACGGCCAACCTCGACAATCCCGCGGCCTTCAACGCCACCGTTTCCGGATTCCTCGCCCGACTGCCTGCATGACGGTGCCTGTCGACAGCTTCTCCCGCGATGCGCGGGTCATCGGTCTCGTGGCCGTCGGGCACACGATGAGCCACATGTTCGTGTTCATGCTGCTGCCGCTTTCGGTGCGCATGCACGACGAGCTCGGCTTCAGCTATCTGGAAATCGGCATCCTGGCGGGCGCCTTCTCGGTCGGCGCGGCGGTCTGCCAGACCGGGGTCGGATTCGTCGTGGACCGCATCGGCGGGCGGGCGCCGCTCATCCTGGGCGTTGCCGTGCTCTCTGCGGCCGTGATGGGCTTCGGGCTGGTCTCCTCCTTCTGGGCCATGCTGCCGCTCGCGGTCATCGGCGGCATCGCCAACTCCGTCTTCCATCCCGCCGACTACGCCATCCTCTCGGCTTCCGTCGCCGAGCACCGCATGGGACGCGCCTTCTCGATCCATGCGGTCGCGGGCAATACCGGATGGATCCTGGCGCTGCTGGGGCCCGACCTTGCCGATGTCGTCGGCCTGAGGGGCGTCTTCCTGGTCGCAGGCGGCATCGGCGTCGCCGTCTCCTTCGCGCTGCTGCTCCAGTCCCGGCATCTGGAAAGTGCCGACGGCAGGGCGCGGCGGCGCGAACAGGGCGGCTCGACCTCGGACGGGATCGCGCTGCTGCTGACGGTGCCGGTCATCCTGCTGTTCCTGTTCCAGATGTTCCATTCCATGTCGCTCGGCGGCATCCGCACCTTCGGCATTCCGGCGCTGCACGACCTGCGCGGCTTCGAGGACACGGTCATCGCCAAGGCGCTGATCGCCTATATGGTGGCGGCCTCGGCCGGCAACCTCCTCGGGGGCTGGCTGGTGGACCGGACCGGCCGCCCGCAGCTCGTGTTTTTCGGCGCCATCGGCACGGTGTTCGTCGCGGTCAATATCATCGGCGCGGTCCCGCTGCCGCTCTACGGCATCCTCCCGCTGATGATGGTCTCGGGCGTGGCGCACGGCGCGATCATGCCGACCCGCGACCTGCTGGTACGCCGCATCTCGCCGCCGGGGCAGATGGGCAAGGTGTTCGGCTTCACCTCCACCGGGCTGTCCATCGGAGGCTTCATGACGCCGGTCCTGTTCGGCTGGGTGATGGATATGGGCGACCCGCGCTGGGTGTTCTTCGGCAGCGCGGCCGTCATGCTGCTTGCCGTCGCCACCTTCGTCGAGACGAACCGCAATGTCGGCCGCGCGAGGGCAACGGCATGAAGCAGCTTCCGACGGGTAACGAGCTTTTCCTCGACCATGTCGGCTATTTCCTCGCCGACCTCGAAGGAGCGGCCGAGAGGTTCGGGCGGCTCGGCTTCACCGTGTCGCCGGTCAATATTCACTACAACAGCTCCGACGGCGAACTCGTGCGGTCGGGCACGGCCAACCGGCTCATCACCTTCGAGGCGGGCTATATCGAGGCGCTGGGCCAGATAGCGGACACGCCGCTCGGCGCGGAACTCGCCG
>JAJECZ010000241.1 GCA_022821735.1 Alphaproteobacteria bacterium
GGCGCTGGCCGAGGCCGAGGCGCTCATCATGGCTGGCGCGGTGGTTTCCGGCCTCGACCGCCTGCTGGACATGCACCGGGCCATGTACGCCGCCGCCACCGTGGCGCTGGCCCGCCATCGCCACCGCTTCGGCGATCACACCGGCGCGGCCGACGTGGCCCTTTCCCTGCCGGGGCACGCGCAGGCAGCCATCGTCTGCGCCAAGGCGGCGCTGATCGAGAACCGCGCGGCTGCGGCGATACGGTCGATCGAACCCTACCTTTCCGGCGTGGCGCCGGTCCCCGACGCCATGCTGGCCGGGGCGCTGGCCACGCTCGCGGCGTCCGCGCTGGCCAAATTGGGCCGGGGCGAGGAGCTGGCGCGCCTGGCGTCCGGCCTGCTGGGCGCCGGCGACCTGGACGACGAGATGAAACCGGCGGTCGCGCGGGTGGCCTGGACCGCCGGGCGCGCCAGGGAAGCATGGGATTGCTTCAAGCCCGACATGGGTCCGTGGTGCGTCGCGGCGCGCCTGGAATTGGCGGAGCTTGCCGGGAACGCCGAACTCGCCTCGCGCCTGAGCGCCGAGGCCGGCGCCCTGGCCGCGCCCGCGCTGCCGGCGCTCAAGCTGCTGAAGGGCGTCGGGCCCGAGGCCGGCATGGCCGCCAAGGTGCTGGCGGCGGGCCGCGGGGTCCATGTGTGGCGCACCCATCCGACCCGCTGGGCGCCCTGGGTCGAGGCGGCGCGGGCCACGGAGGCGAAGATCGAGCTGTACGATCTCGCGTCGGGCCGCCTGCCGGACGAGGGCGACCTGCCCGATGTGGCGATGGACGACAGCGCGCTGCTGGACCTGGTGGAACCGCGCCCCGTCCCGGTCCGGCCCGCCGCCGATGGCGCCGGCGTGTGGGTGGAGCCGCAGCTTTGCGGGGGCATCGGCGCCGGCCACGACTGGCCGGGCGCCGAGGACGAGGCTCTGCGGGCGCGCCTGGGGAAGGCGCTCGCGGAGTCGCCCGAGCGGGCGGCGGCGCTCGTGCTGAGCGCCGAGACCGCGCTCGCCATCGCCGCCTCCGGCCGGCCCGCGCTGGTGGTGGCGCCGCCGGGCGATCCTTTCTGGGCCGGCCCGCTGCCGGCGCGGGCGTGGCCCGCGATGGCCGCGTTGCGGGCGGACCCCTCCTCGGGCTGGGCCGGCGCCGGCGAACGCGCCGCGGAAGCGGCCCTCGGCCTGGCGGCCGATGCCGGGAAAGGAAAGGCCGGGAAGGCCGGAAACGGGCCGGACGAATCCGGCGGGGCCGGCTGACCATGGCTTTCGAGGGCCGTTCCCACGTCTACCCCACAGACACGGTGATCTTCGGCGCGCGGCCGCTGCCCGTGCCCGGCGCCGGCCATGTGCTCTGCGTCTCGGCGGCGTTGCCCTTCCGCCTCGCGGACGGGTCGGCCGCGCCTCCGGGCGATTATTACGGGGGCCTGGCGGCGGCGGCCGGCGAGAACACCCCGCCGGACAGCATGGCGCCGCTGCCCGGCGCCGAGGTGCTGGTGCTCGGCCCCGTCGCGCCGGTGCTCGGCGACGATGAACGGCTTGCCGAATTGCGCTGCGGCGATTTGCGGATCCGGGTGCGGCTGAGGCCCGACCCGGCGGCCCCCGATGCGCCTCTGATGCCCGGCCCCGGGGCGGCCATCTGGCACGATGAGGACAACCCCGCCGGGCGCGGCGGCCCGGACGACGACCGGCCACCGCTGATCGTCCTCGACAGCCAGCCCCAACGGCCGGTGTGGCTGGGCGCCACGCCCCCCCTTCATCCGGCCCGGACCCGGCTGATGGGCGTGTCGGACCAATTCGATGCCGGCGGCTGGCCGGAGGATGCGAGCCCGTCGGCGCTGTGCGACGCGCACCCGGCTTTCTGGACCGACGCGTTGTACCCGGGCGACCCGCTGCGCATCGCCGGCCTGGGGTCCGGCGCGCTCGGCGATGTGGATATCGAACTGCCGCCCTACCGCGCCAACCTCGCCTCCGGGCGCGGCACGGAAGATCCCGGGGGGGAGGGGCGCTGGGAGCTGGAGTCGATGCGCATCCATACCGTGGTCCTGCTGCCCTCGGCGGGCCTCGGCGCCGTTATCTGGCGGGCATCCATCGAGCTGGGGGCGGACATCCTCGGCGATAGCGTGACGGCACTGGTGTTCGCGCTGGAGGACCTCACCGCGCCGGAGCGGGACGAGATCGCGCTCGGCGCGATCGCCACCGAGCGCTGGGAGGACCCCGTCGCGGCGATGGACGACCGGCCGCTGCTGCCGGCGGCCCTGGCCGACGCCGCCGGGGAGGACAGGCCCGATCCCGGAGTCTTCAACGAACGGTACGACGCCGCGGAGAACTGGGCGCGCGCGGAAACCGGCATGGGCGACATCGAAAACCCGTTCGGGTCGGAGCCCGCGCAGGCCGGGGAGCTGGATGAGAGCGTGGACGTGGCGAACCCCAGCCCGGGGCAGGACCTGGACGCCGTGGGGGCCATCGCGGGGAAGGCTCTTGCGGACAGCAAGCGGCGTCACGAGCAGGCTGGCTTCAAGGAGCCCGCCATCGAGAAACTGCGCGAACCGCAAGTCCGGGGCGAAGCCCTCGAGGACGAGGTCGGCGAGCGCCTCGAAGCGCCCTACCGGGCGCCGCAGGAGGTGGCGATCGCCACCAGCATGGCGCAGGCGCGGGACGAGCCGGACGGCGGGGGCGAGGACCCGGAAGCCATCCTGGACCGCCTCGCCGGCGCCCGGCTCCTCAGCACGGAGCCGGCCCCGTTCTGGCCGGCGATGACCCCCGAGGAAGGCGAGCGCTTCGGCGCCGCGGCTCTGGAGCGCTTCGCCGCGGAGGACCCCAAACGCCATGTCGACCTGTCGGGCGCCGTCGTGATCCCCGACCCGGGCGGCGGCGGCGGTTCGTTCGAGGGGCGGACCTTCGACGGGCTGCTGGCCGAGGAAACCACCTGGCGGGACATCGAGTTTCGCGGCTGCGAGTTCCGGGAATCGACCTTCGTCAAGTCCAGGTTCGAGCGCTGCGTCTTCGCGGGCTGCGAATTCGAGCAGGTGAACTTTTCCTCCGCCGTCTTCGACCATGTGGAATTCAGGGACTGCACCATGGCCGATCAGGTCCTGAGCGGCATGGCCTGGATGAACCTGCGCTTCGAGCAATGCGTTTTCCGCGGCCTGACCTTCATGGACCTCGCCGCCCGCGACACGGTCTTCGAGGGCGGCGAATGGGACCGGGTGCAGTTGAACGACAGCCTGCTGGCGGGCTTCACCTTCCGCGACATGTCGCACACGGACGTGATCTGGAACATGACCGGCGCGCCCTGGACGCGCTTCGAACGGGTCAGGCTGTTCAAGGTGTGGGCGACGGCCCGGGGATTCCCGGAGAGCGAGTTCGAGTCGGTGGACGCGGACACCTGCGGGTTCGTCGGCGGAGTTTTCTTCAAGGACACCCGGTTCGCGAACACGCGCTTCGTCCAGACCGGGTTCACCAAGGCCATCTTCAGCGGGGCGCGCTTCGGCGAGGGCTGCGTGTTCTCCCGCTGCGATTTCTCCTCGGCGACGTTCGCGGATGAAGCCCATGTGGCCAACGTGCGCTTTGTCAACTGCTCGATGGTCTCCAGCGTCTGGACCGGCCGCGTGGACGCGACCGGCGCCTGGTTCCACGGCTGCCTCCTGCGCAACGTCGATTTCACCGACACCCGGCTGATGAACGCCGTGTTCACCGACGCCGACCTCGAAGGCGCCGAGTACGAAGACGACCTGACCGCCGGCGCGGACTTCCGGGGCACGACCCGCGCCTGACGCTGGCCGGCGCGGATCGGGTTCCGTATCATATGGCACCGATGGGTATCGAAACGATCACGGTTCACGAAACAGGGCAGCCGCAACGGTTGCCCCGGACAGCGCCGCGGTTATACGCTACCGATACGAGGAGTAACGGGCATGGGCGCAATGCGCCCGCAACCGCATGAAATGCGCAGGTAATCGGCAATGAGCGGGAAAGGCTATCTCAGCGACAAGTTGGTTTCGAACGGCGACATCAAGGTCGAGGTGGGCAAGGCTGTCCAGCGCCGGATCAACGGCGACCTGAACATCGACCTGGAGGGAAGCAGCCATTCGGTGTACTTCCACGACCTTCAGGAAGTCCGGTCCTGGCGCGACCGGGTCGTGCACGGCGGCTACGAGCGCTGCAGCGGCCACTCCGAGATGATGCTGGTCAAGAAGTCCTACAAGGAAGTGGTCGTCGGCGGCGTCACTCAGCACGCCTCGGTGGAAGGGGAATCCATCATCGGAGGCGCGTACAACGCCAACCACATCGGGCTGTTTCTGCGCATGACCGCATTCGCCGACTTCATGGCGTGGGGCGGATGGGCCGAGGCGGACGCCGTGAGGGTGGAAATGTGCATGCTCGGGATACGCTCCTACATGGGCTACGCCCACAAGACGATGGTCAAGCAGGTCGTGGCCATCAACCTCTTCGACGACTGGGTGAACCGCATCGAGAAATTCGGCGCGTTCAACCAGAGGCACACCAAGGTGACGGTCCTGCCCAGCGGGCCGGGCGCGCTCACTCAACAGGACAACTGATCGATTCGATCGGCCGACGGGGAATTGCGGCGCGCCATGCGCCTGGAGGTGGAAATCATGACGCCAATGACATTCGGAGCCGGAGCGTCAACGGGCAAGCCGGACACATGCAAGACGCCCTCGCCGGCGGGCGAGGTGCCGGTGCCTTACGTGAATGTGGCCAGCAACTCGATGGCGGTGCCGTCCTACTACACCATCATGATCCAGGGCCAGCCGGAACTGAACCTGGGCGGCACGTACTCGATCACCAACGGCGACGAGGCCGGCGTCGGGGGCGGAATCGTCAGCGGCACCTTTTCGGGTCCCGGCAAGCCCATGCAGGGCTCCGTGATCTACTATGTCGGGGGCATGCCCTCCTGGCGGGTCACCGCGACCACCATTCACAACAACGGCAACAGCCCCGGCACATCGGACGTGCCAAGCCAGACGATCAAGCTGGTCATGTCCTGACGCGCGGCTTTTGGGCCGGGTGCGACACGCCGGTTCACGCGCGCAGCGGCAGAAGCACGGGGCCATCGGAAGGCTCCGGGGTCTCCGCGGGCTGGCCCAGTATCGCCATGCCTCCCAGGGTCACGTTTTCGAGCGGGCACGCCTCGACACTGTGGGCATCCAGTTCCAGGAACAGCCGGATGGCGATTCCGTTGCTGCCGACATAGCGTTCGCAAAGCAGCCGCAATGACGCGCATCGCCGGGGTTCCAGCGCCCACCGGCGCGCGCCCTCGCGGCCGACGCCTTCAATGATGACTTCGATCGCCGCGGTCGGCAGGATGCTGTAACGGCCCAATACCCGCATCAGCGGACCGCCGATGACGGCCGGCCGCTGCGTGCGCACCCGCGCGCCCGCGAACTCCTCGACCCGCGCCGGCAGGCCGGTGAATGCCTCGACCAACGTGGCGAGCCCGGAGGCGGAAGGGTTTCCGACGAACAGCGCCGCCAGGCCCGCCGCGCCTTCCGGCTCCGCGCCCGGGCGCTCGGTCAGGCGGTGGCCGGGCAGCGCCTGCAGGGGCGCGGTGTGCCCGACGAGGCTGGCGGCCCTCAGGATGGACTGGACCCTTCCCCCGGTGGCCAGCGCAAATGCCGCGCTGCTGCGCGTCTGCGCCGTTTCGAGCACCTGCATGAGCAGGTCGACCGGCCCATCGAGCCAGGTGGCCAGGGCGCCCTGCCCCGGCGTGTGGTAGTCCGCAACGATGCGGGCGACGTCCGAATTCGGCAGCGGGGACCCCGGCGAGGCGATGCCCGGCGCAGTCAGGGTCACGTCAATCGAGTCGTTCTTCAGGACAACGCTGTGTATTTCGTTGGGCTTGAAGGCCAGAGACGGCAGCGACCGGTAGATCAGGCGGCGGGGCTCGCCCGGCGTGTTCCGCAACGCCCAGCGAAGTATCCCGATCGCCGGCCAGACCGCCCAGCTCGCGGGGTTGTTGAACAGGTCCTGCACCAGCGTGTGCGAGCTGGCTTCCTCTTCCTCGCCGCCGCCGGAATCGTCCCCTTCGGGCTCGCCGCCCCCGGCATCGTCCCCGACGGTTTCGTTCCCTTCGGGTTCGCCGCCTTCGGCATCGTCCCGGACGGTCTCGCCGACGGCCGCCGAAACGTCATCGGCCTCGGGAGTGGGGCCGTCAGAAGGCATCCAGGTGCATCTCCTCGACCCGGTTGAGGCCGCGCTGGCTCTCGAACAACTGGCTGAGCACGCGGCGCACCGTCGCGCGGCTGGTGGTGGGCTGGTCGGCGGCATCGTAGTGAACCCGGACGGCCACGCCCGCCTGCGGCTGGCCGCGCCGCAGCGCCGTCACCGGCTCCAGCGTGGCGCCGCCGAGGCTGTTGATCCAGGACGTGCGCTCGCCGCCGGGAAAGCTCTTCAGAAAGTCCCTCAACGCCCCGGACCGGGTGTCGGCGATCAACCCCGAGATGCCGCTGCGCAGGAAGCCGATCAGGTACATCATCGCCTGCTCGTTCAGGGGCTCGTTGAGCGGCGGAGTGGGCGGCATGACCAGCCGGCCCTGCCACAATCCGAGACCGTCCTGGGGCATCAGGGTTGCGCCGGTCTGGAGGTGCTGGGCCATGTCGCGATTGCTGGCCAGCACCTTCGGGATCGCCAGCAATCGCTCGCGGGCCACCTCCCTGTAGTCGAGCCCCTGGAAGTAAAGCATGACCTCGCTGCCTTCCCGCGAAACGGCGCGGCGCACGCCCCAACGAATCTTCGACCCGCGCACTTCGCCCAACGCCACGACGGGATCGATGATTTCGGGCTCCTTGGCGGAAGTCGAGACCAGTTCGACCTCCTCGACGGAGTGGCAATTCACCGTGCGGTAGCGCACCGTGTCGACGGTCACCGGGTACTCCAGTTGGCGGCCGTCCACGTTGATGGGCGCGCCCGCCGAGCTCCAGAGATTGATCATGGGCACGCGGTTGACGCTGATCAAATCCGGAGGAATGGGCGGAGACAGGGCGAGAGGCGCCCGGAACCGAAACTCCAGTATGGAGTCGGGCGGCAGGTCCACGCCCCTCAGGGTGATGAATCGGAACTTGTCCGGAAACACGAGAAACTCGGTGAGATTCCGGTGCGCCGGATGCGCCGCGCGGCGCGCGGGCAGCATCGCGTGCTCGGACGACAGCCACTCGACATGCAGCGTTCGTTGCGGAGACAGCCTCCGGCGCTTGCCGTCCGGCATCACCACGGCGAGCGATACCAGGTGAGAGTCCATCGCGTCCATAAGCACGGCGGAGGTGCGGTCGTCGGAACCCACGTAAAGGACCAGCGGGTCGGGCGCCCTGGACCGGATAATGTGCACGTCGATGCCGCTGGCGTAGCCGATTCCGGCTTCCCTCACCTCGGTGCGAACCATCGTCGTCGTGACAACGATCGGCATGGTCGTCTGGAAGCAGATCGGCCGGCCGGCGATGGTCCCGTCGAAGCGGCTGCCCCGCGGCACCTTTTGCGGCTGCATGCCGCCGGCCAGTTCGGCCAGGGCCATGGAGGGAACGGGTTCCACCAGCGAGGGCGCCAGCACGGTCAATATGGACAGCGGCAATTCGGTTGCCGCCGAATCGATGGCCAGCCGCAGGCGGGCGGCGAGAAACGCCGCGCTCTCGATCACCCGCTCGACATGCGGGTCGCGCGACCTTCGGGGACCGATATCCAGGCGGCCGGCGATATCCGGATACGTCTGGGCGAACTCCCGACCGTGGGCGCGCAGGGCCTCGAGCTCGGCAATGTACGTCTGCAGCAGCCGGGCGTCGATCACTGCGCGTCGCCCCTGGCGCCCACCATCTGGACGTCGGCGCCGAGCTGGCCGCCCCGCCTCGGCGTGAGGATGCGCAGGCGGACGGACCCGCCGCCCTGGCGCACCAGGCTCGCATCGAGGACGAAGCGGAACTCGGTGTCGTTGGCGACCGGCGTGACAACGACATTTTCCAGGCGCGGCTCGAACCTTTCGATCAACCGGGTGATCTGGTTGGCCAGTTTTCGCTGGTCTTCCTCGGACGCGGGCGAAAAGCTGCCGATGCCTTCGAGCCCCCAGGCGAGCACGCCCGGCACGCGGCCGGAAATGGCGCGCCGCGCGCCGAGGATGTCGGTCAGTTCCCGCGTCAGATCGCCCATGCCGGACCTGCCCGGCCGGTCGAAACGGTCGAAGAGCGGTGTGTGAAGGGCCAATCGCCCGGCTTCGGAACGCGACATTGCCATGGACGTTAGTTTCACTCGCCGCGCCGGGCAATGCAATACCCTTCATGAGGCACTTGCGCTGTGGCGTTTTTTGGCCGCCGCCGATGTCTTGGATGGAGCCGCGATTCGTTCTTCGAGGGCATGATGAGGCGCCAAGTCGGCTCGTTCGGCTGAAAATGCCCCTGGGTTCCGCTCAAATGAGAACGATTGTCGTTTGGGCGCGACGAGCGGGCAGGGCCGGTCCCCGGAAGTGCCCGGCCGGTTCGAAGGAGTTGTCGGAAACGCGGCGTCGGGGCCGCTATCCGGTGTCGGCGAACGGCACCGGGCCGACCAGCGAGCGCATTTGCCCGGGACGGCCTTCCAGCACGTGTCCCAGCGCCAGGGCCATCATGATCGCCAGGGCCAGGCCCACCCGCGTCGTCATCGCCGCCAAGCCCCGGATGTAATGGCGTTCGAACCCGAAATCGTTGTCCAGCCGCCCGTTGATCCGCTCCAGCGCCGCGCGCCGCTTGTACCCGCGCCGCCACGAAGGGCCGCCGTGCGGCGTCGGGGTGAAGATCCGCCGGTCGACCTTGTTCAGATCGATCCGCACGACGCGCCCGTACGCCCCGGCCCGGCAACCCGCCTGCTTGTAACAGGCCGCCCGCCCCTTGCAATCCAGATCGTACGCCGCCGCCGGGCAG
>JAJECZ010000554.1 GCA_022821735.1 Alphaproteobacteria bacterium
AACCCGCTCGACACGGACCTCGCGCTGCCGGACCTCGCATCCGTCATGGCCGGCGCGCCGGACGGGATCGTGCTGCCCAAGACCTTCTCCGCCGCCGAGGCGGTCCGGCTCGACAACTATCTCTCGGCGCTGGAAACGCGGGAGGATGTCGCGCCGGGCTCCACGCAGATCCTCGTCGTCGCCACCGAGACGGCGCGCTCGCTCTTCACCATGGACAGCTTCACCGGCGCGAGCCCGCGCATCTACGGCATGACCTGGGGCGCGGAAGACCTCTCGGCCGCGCTCGGCGCCTCCACCAACCGCGCGCCGGACGGGCAGTATGAGGACGTGTACCGCCTGGCCCGCGCGCTCTGCCTGGCGGCCTGCAAGGCGGCGGGTACGGAGCCGGTGGATTCGGTCTATCCCGACTTCCGCGACCTTGACGGCCTGCACGCCGAGGCGCTGCAGGGCCGCCGGACGGGCTTCACCGGCAAGGTGGCGATCCACCCCGCCCAGGTGGACCCGATCAACGACGCCTATGCGCCCACCGAAGACGAGATCGCCCACGCCCGCCGCGTCGTCGAGGCGATGGAGAACGCCGGCGGCGCCGGCACGGTCGGCCTGGACGGCAAGATGCTCGACATGCCCCACCTCAAGGCCGCCCGCCAGGTGCTGGCGCTGGCGGAGCGGGCGGGCGCGGGGTAGGGCGGATTCGAGCGGCGTTGGAACGCCCTCGACCCGGCGGTCCGCCCGGTGTAATTAAGATTTCGGCGCAAAATCTTAATTACACGCACCGTTATTAAGGAAAACAAAACAGGACGGCGGCGGCATGCAGCGCGGGGAGATCGGCCGGTACGAGAGCACGAGCGCCGGCGGCGAGCAGGTCCGCGCCTTCGTGCCCGCGCCGCTGCCGCCGGACCCCGCCCTGCTTCTCGACGGCCCCTTGCAGCAGGCGCTGGAGGCCGCAACGCTCGCCCTCGGGCGGCTCGACGCCGTCTCGATGCTGCTGCCGGACGACACGATCTTCCTCTACGCCTATGTGCGCAAGGAGGCGGTGCTGTCCTCGCAGATCGAGGGGACCCAGTCCACGCTGTCCGACCTGCTGCGCTTCGAGGTGGAAGATGCTCCCGGCGCTCCGGTCGAGGACGTCGTCGAGGTCTCCAACTATGTCGCGGCCCTCGACCACGGCCTGCGCCGCCTGGGCGAGGGCTTTCCGATAAGCAATCGGCTGATCCGCGAGATTCACGCCGTGCTGCTGTCCCGCGGACGGGGAAGCGGCAAGGCGCCCGGCGAATTCCGCCGCTCGCAAAACTGGATCGGCGGCACGCGGCCCGGCAACGCCGACTTCGTGCCGCCGCCCCACACCGCCGTGCCGGACTGCATGGCGGCGCTCGAACGCTTCTGCCACGCCGATGACGGGCTGCCGTCCCTTGTCCGGGCGGGGCTTGCGCATGTCCAGTTCGAGACCGTCCATCCCTTCCTGGACGGCAACGGGCGCGTCGGGCGGCTGCTCGTCACCCTCCTGCTTTGCGATGCGGGCGCGCTGCGCCAGCCGCTCCTCTATCTCAGCCTCTATTTCAAGCAGCATCGCAGCGCCTACTACGACCTGTTGAACCGCGTGCGCCTCACCGGCGACTGGGAGGAATGGCTGGCCTTCTTCCTGGAGGGCGTGCGGGTCACGGCCGAGGGCGCCGTGGCCGCTTCCCGCCGTCTGGTGGAAACCTTCGCGACGGACCGGGCAGCCATCGAACGGAGTGCCGGCCGCCGCGCCGGCTCGGCCCTGCGCGTGCTCGATGCGCTGAAAGTGCGGCCGGTCCTGTCGCTCGCGGATGCCTGCGACCGCACCGGGCTCTCGTTTCCCACCGCCGCCTCCGCCATGCAGACCCTCGCCGGACAGGGCATCGCGCGCGAACTGACCGGCAGGCCTCGCAACAGGCTGTTCTGCTACGACCGCTACCTCTCCATCCTCGCCGAAGGCACCGAGGCGCCCTGACGAAAGGCGCCGGCTCCGCAAACGGTCCCTCCGGTGACAAGCGGGCCCCGCGCCCGTAGCCTGGGGTCATGCGGAGCGCGCCCTGGACGGACGAGGAGAACGATCTGGTCGTCGCGGACTATTTCGCGATGCTGGCCGACGATCTCGCCGGGCGGAACTACAGCAAGACCGAAAGCCGGCGCGCCCTGATGCCCCGCCTCCTGGACCGGTCGGCAGCGTCGGTCGAGTTCAAGCGCCGGAATGTCAGCGCCGTGCTCAAGGGCCTCGGCGAGGACTGGATACCCGGCTACAGGCCCGCGTTCAATTTCCAGGCGGCGCTCGCCGATGCGGTGGCCCGCTGGCTGGCGCTCAACCCCGCTTGGCTGGAGCGGATGCCGGCCGGGCGCCGCGCCGATGCGGGCGGCATGGCCGAGGCCACGCAGCTTTGGGTGGAGCCGCCGCCGACGCTCTCCAACCGCCCGCCGCCGGAGGAGCTCGGGCAGATGCTGGCCGTCGCCGCCCGGTTCGACGCGGCGGGCCGGGACGGGCGCAACCGGGCGCTCGGCCGCGCCGGCGAGGCGCTCGCGCTGGCGCACGAACGGGCGACGTTGGCGGATGCGGGCCGCCGCGACCTTGCGGATGCGGTGCGCTGGGTGTCCGAGCAGGAGGGCGACGGGGCCGGCTACGACATCGCCAGCTTCCGGCCCGACGGCCGCCCCCGGCTCATCGAGGTGAAGACCACGAACGGCTGGGAGCGCACGCCCTTCCACATCTCGCGCAACGAACTGGCGGTGGCCGAAGAAAGACGCGAGGAATGGCGCCTGTTCCGCCTCTGGAACTTCTCGCGCGAGCCGAGAGCCTTCGAACTCGCGCCGCCGCTGGAACGGCATGTGTCCCTCATGCGGACGGCCTTCCAGGCGAGCTTTCCTTAGGAGGGGCGACTGCTAGAGGTTTGATAAAAACCCCCGTCGCGCGATAAGTTGAAGGACACAGAAACGAACTCGGAAGACGAATATGCGTAAAGTCCTGACTGCCGCTCTGGTCGCTCTTTCTTTATCTGCTTGCCAGACCATGAAATCAGAAACCTTTCATTACACATCTACAAATGTTCCGGGAAATTTTTGGACTCACGACAGAACTCCAACATCATTTCCCATAACATTATCCGGTAAACTGTATTTACCAGAAGGTGAGGGACCGTTTCCAGTTGTTGTATGGGGACCCCCCACTACCAGAAATAGCGATGCCCTGGCGCAATGGCGACGCGATCTTCGGAATAATCTTATTTCTGAAGGCATTGGTATATTTTTTAACGATTCCTATACAGGACGCGGTTTACATGGAAAGGTTACTGCAAAATATCTGAACTCCGCTAGCCGTTATGTGGATGGAGTACGTATTCTCAATGCCCTAGCCAAATACCCGAAAATCGATCCGAAGCGAATCGGCATTAGCGGGGCCAGCTATGGCGCAAACATTGCAATGCGCCTCCAATGGGAAGGTTATATGAATCAAATACAGCCAGACGGATTTCGCTATGCTGCCCATGTATCGATTTATCCACCATGTAACGCGATCATCAAGAACTACAAGTCCACCGGAGCTCCTATGCTAATCCTTATCGGAGAAAAAGATTATAATGACGCTAATCGCTGTAAATCCAGAGTTGCAGAACTTCGTGAAGCTGGAGCACAAGTCGATCTTGTTATATACCCTAATGCATACCACTGCTTTATTGCATCTTTTCCACCGAGAATGGTCAATACTCCTGTTTACAGGGATTGTGGTACTAAGGTTCTCGATAAAGCGGTAGGCTATTCTGTAAGAATTAATGCCAAGAGCGGTTATCCTAGCTGCATTAGACCGCAAGGTATGTGCGGAGGCAATTCGTCTGTTACAAGCGATGCATTGAAACGTACGGTCACTTTTTTCGCCAAACACCTGCAAAAATAGCCAGATTAGTCGCATTTATCAATCAAATATATAAGTCCCTAATAAAGATTGAAGCCGTCCACATAGACGAAGGTACGCATTAGGCCCCGCCAAAAAAGCAAGGGCCTCCGAAGAGGCCCCGCGCCCTGCGGTCGAAACCGCAGGGGGTGTTGGCGGCAATTTACGGCCGCCTTTGGGAAATGTCCAGCGGCCTCGAATGCCCGCGCCGCCGCGCGCGCCGCTGCTTGCGTTGCAGGCCGTTGAGTTTCAGGAAGCGTTTCACCGTGGAGAGGCTGACGGCGACGCCCTCGGCGGCGAGGGCGGCGTGCAGGCCGTGGTTGCCAATCTCCGGCTGCTTCTCCAGGAGGCGGAGGATTCGCGCGCGCTCCGAGGCGATGAGCGACGGGCGGCCGCCGGGCGGGTCCGCGCGGACATCGCCGCGCGCCCGGAAACGCCCGAGCCAGCGGAAGACGCTGGCCGCGGCGACGTCGAACTTCCGTGCTGCGGCGCGAACGGTCATCCCTTCGTCGAGCACCGCCGCCACCGCCCGGCGCCGCAAGTCCTCGCTGACCGCCTTGCCTTTCCGCGCGCCTCCCAGCCCGCTTGCCGCAACTTCCGTCATCTCTCCTTCCGGCCGCATCCGGCGCGGCTGCCGTTTCAGGTGTTTTCGACTTCCGGCGCTGTTTCGTCCCGATGCGTCCGGCGCGGCGCCTTGCGCCGGACGCACCTGTCCCGTTGGGCGGCTGCTGCTCCGCCCCCCGGGAAGGTGTGGGGTGCCCGTCGGGCGCTGGCGCGCGCCCCGGGTGGCATTCAGGTCATCGTTTCGCTCGCTTGCCGTGTGGTATGGGTTTGGGGGTATATAGGGAACAAATGGGGTAAATGCAAGCCTGAAAAGAGAAAATAAACAGACTTTGTGCTTTTGTCCGGAGCGGGCCGTGTCCGGGGGCGACGAAGAGGCGCGCGGACGCTGCCCTCCGACCCTCATCCCGAGTAGCGGCGGCAGCCGCGTATCGAGAGCCTGTCCTGAGCCTGTCGAAGGGGACGGCCCTTCGATACGCCTCCCTCCGGTCGGCTACTCAGGGTGAGGGAAAGGCCTGTCCAGAGCCCGCCGCGCCTAAAGCGGCTCCAGGCGCCAGATCTGGGCGTCGTTCTCGTCCAGCAGCAGGTAGATCAGGCCGTCGGGGCCGGTGCGCACGTCGCGGATGCGGTTGCCGAAATCCGTCAGCAGGCGTTCTTCGTGGACCACCCTGTCCCCGTCGGTCTCCAGCCGGACGAGGAGCCGGGCCCTTAGCGCGCCGACGAAGAGGTTGCCGTCCCAGCGCGGGAACCTGCCGCCGCGATAGACCGTCAGGCCCGACGGCGCGATGGAGGGCGTCCAGTAGGTCGCGGGCTGCTCCATGCCCGGCCGCGCGGTCTCGTCGGTGATCTTGGTGCCGCTGTAATTGCGCCCGTAGGTGATGACCGGCCAGCCGTAGTTCCGCCCGCGCCGCACGAGGTTGACCTCGTCGCCGCCGCGCGGCCCGTGCTCCTGCGACCACAGCCGCCCCGTCTCCGGGTCGAAGGCGAGGCCCTGCGGGTTGCGGTGCCCGTAGGACCAGATCTCCGGCAACGCCCCGGACCTGCCGGCGAAGGGGTTGCCGGGCGCCGCCGCGCCGTCGGGACCGAGCCGCAGGACGGCGCCGGCGTGGTTGCCGAGGTCCTGGGCGCTCGGCCGGTAGCCGCGGTCGCCGATGGTGACGAACAGCGTCCCGTCCGGCGCGAACCGGAGCCGCGAGCCGAAATGCCGGCCCGTGACGCCTGCCGCGCGGGCGACAAACACGGTCTCGAACCCGCGAAGCCGGCCGCCGCCCAGCCGCGCCGTGCTGACCGCCGTCGTCCTGTCTCCCGCGGCATTCAGGATATGGCTCAGATAAATCCGGCCGTTCGCCGCAAAGTCCGGGTCGAGGGCGACATCCATCAGCCCGCCCTGGCCGTAGGCCTCGATGCGCGGCAGCCCCCGAAGCGGGTCCGACGGCTTCCCGCCCGGCTCCAGGATGCGGAGATTGCCTTCCAGCTCCGTCACCAGCATCCGCCCGTCCGGCAGGAAGGCCATGCCCCACGCCTGGTCGAACGGGCCGCCGACCGGGACGAGGCGGAAGGCGTGCTTCTCCGAGCGGTATTCGCGCGCCCCGGCGGCGTCGGCGGAGCCGCCCGCAACAGCGCCCAGGCAGAGCAGGGCGGCGAGCGCGGCCGCCCGGATATGGGGGCCGGACCGGCAATGCCAACGGTCATCGATCGCAACCCGTGCCGCCGGCTGCGCAGCTCCCCTCTCCCCGCTTGCGGGGAGAGGCCGGGAGAGGGGCCCGGCCGCAGG
>JAJECZ010000413.1 GCA_022821735.1 Alphaproteobacteria bacterium
GCCGCCCTCGCAGACGTCTTCCAGGGCCGGCAGGTTGCCGCGCTGTGCGTAGGAGTTGTAGCCGTCGATATCGCCGCCGAAGACCAGCCCGCCCTTGTCGGACTGGCTGACGTAGAAGTGCCCGGCGCCATAGGTGATGACACCGGGAATCGCGGGTTTCAACCCTTCCGTCACGAAGGCCTGCAGGACATGGCTTTCAATCGGCAGGCGCAGGCCGGCATACCCCATGACCCGGCCGGAGGAACCGGCGACGCAGACTGCCACCCTGTCGGCCGCGATCGTGCCGCGCGTCGTTTCGACGCCGTGGCAGACGCCGTTGCGGATATCGAAGCCGATGACCTCGCAGTTCTGGATAAGATCGACGCCGCGCCGGTCGGCGGCGCGGGCATAGCCCCAGGCGACCGCATCGTGGCGCACCGTGCCGCCGCGCGGCTGCCACAGGCCGCCCTTGATCGGGAATCGCTCGTTATCGAAATCCAGGTAGGGGCATTTCCTTTGCAGCGCCTCGCGGTCGAGCAGGACCGCATCGGCCCCGGCGAGGATCATGGCATTGCCACGCCGGGCGGCGGCGTCGCGCTGGCCGTCGCTGTGATACAGGTTGATGATCCCGCGCTGCGAGACCATGGCGTTGTAGTTGATGTCCTGCTCCAGACCTTCCCACAGCTTCATCGACAGCTCGTAGAACGGCTCGTTGCCGGGCAGCAGATAGTTCGAGCGCACGATCGTCGTGTTGCGGCCGACATTGCCGGACCCGAGCCAGCCCTTTTCCAGCACCGCTACATTCGTCAGCCCGTGCACCGAGGCCAGATACCAGGCCGTGGCAAGGCCGTGCCCGCCGCCGCCGACAATGATGGTGTCGTAGTGGCGCTTCGGCTCCGGCTCACGCCAGACCGGCTTCCAGCTGCGGTTGCCTGTCAGGCCCTGCTTGAGGATTTGCAATACGGAATAGCGCATGGCGTCCTCGGTCGAACGCCCGATTGATGCGCCGGTCCCCGCCCCGGCGCTTTCCCGAAAGGGACTTATTCTTTTATATTCGAGACATGCCGGACCCGGATTTCACCAGCCGCCGCATCGCCTTCGTTCTGGTGGAGGGCTTCGCTCTGATGTCCTTCGCGGCAGTAACCGAGCCCCTGCGCGCCGCCAATTTGCTGGCCGGCAGACGGATATATGAGATCTTCCATTTCGCCGCCGGGCCGAAGACATCGAAGATGCTGAACAGCTCATCGGCGGCTTCGGTCGCAGTCGCCGAGCTCGGGGAAGCGACCGGCGCGTACGACCTCGCGTTCGTCGTCGCCGGCGGCGATCCGGTGGGCTTTCGCGACGAGCGGGTGTTTCAGTGGTTGCGGCGCCAGGCCCGGTACGGCCGCGTGCTGGGCGGTGTCTCAGGCGGGCCTGCGGTTCTCGCCAATGCCGGCGTCATGGAAAACCGGCGGATGACACTCCATTGGGAACACGCCGCCGCCCTGGCGGAGCGTCACCCCGGACTCCTCCTGGAGCGCACCCTCTATGTCGTTGACCGCGACCGCATCACCTGCGCCGGCGGGACGGCGCCGCTGGACATGATGCACGCCCTGATCGCCGAGCATCACGGCGCGGACTTCGCGCGGAAGGTCAGCGACTGGTTCATGCATACCGATGTGCGTCCTGCCGGCGGTCCGCAGCGGGCCGGCCTAGCGGAGCGCTACGGCACCAGCCGGCACGCCGTGCTGGCTGCTATAGAGGCTATGGAAAACCGCATCGCCGACCCGCTGCCGCTTTCCGATCTCGGCCAGATTGCCGGCGTGAGCGCGCGCCAGCTGAACCGGCAATTCAGTGCCGGGCTGGGCCGCAGCGCCGGGGCGTTTTATCGCGACCTGCGGCTGGAAAAGTCCCGCGAGCTGTTGCGTCAGACCGACCTGCCCATCCTTGAAATTGCCATTGCGACAGGTTTCTCCAGCGCTGCCCATTTCGCGACCGCCTACCGGAAGCGGTTCGGCGAAACACCGTCACGCCACCGCCTCGAAACACTGCTCGGGCGTTGATTGATCAGGGCGGGACGGGACCATTTCTGACCAATTCGAATCGAATAGCAGCCAAAATTATTGAAATAATCCACGGAAACCGCCATGCTTCCATGGACTGGGCGGTCGCCGGCCGGGAGAAATTGGTTCAAACCGGTCCTGCAGTCCGGCCGGCGCCAAAGGACAACCGTTCGGGGAGCCAGAACCATGGAAGGCAATCTCAACGCCCTGACGACGGTATTCACCGAGTTCTATTACTGGGCGACCATACCGTTGATGTTCTTCATCCATATAGGGTTCTGCATGTACGAAGTCGGCGCGAGCCGGCGGCGCAACCACATGCACACCCTGATGAAGAACACGATGCTGATCCCGCTGGTGACGATCACGTTCTTCTTCTTCGGCTGGTGGCTTTACTGGGCCATGCCGAACGGGCCCTGGATTACGGGAGGCCTCGATCTCGCGATGGGAGAGGCCAACACGCCTTGGTCCGAGACCATGGGCCCGAACACCGGCGACCGGATCACCGGCGTGTTCTGGGCGGCCTTCCTGCTCTTCTCGTGGACGGCGGCCTCCATCGTGTCGGGTTCGGTGATCGAGCGGATCAATTCCGGCGCCTTCTGGATTCTCGCGGTCGTCATCGGATCGGTCGCCTGGATCATCGACGCGGCGTGGGGCTGGCATTACGGCGGCTGGATGGTCCAGTTGCTGGGCTATCACGACGCTTATGCCTCCGGCGTGATCCACGCGATCGCCGGCGGGTTCGCCCTCGGCATTCTGGTGGTGCTGGGTCCACGGCTTGGCAAGTTCGCCGCGGATGGCACGCCGCGGGAGATCAATCCCCATAACCCGTGGATGGTGTGCATCGGCCTGTTCCTGATCTATGCCGGCTTCTGGGGCTTCTATGTCGCCTGCAACGTGCCGATCATCGACCCCGGAGGCATAGGCGGCCAGATCACGGGCGACACCTGGACGGCGACGACCATCTACCTGACTCCGACCACCCTCGGCGCCATCACGGTGAATTTCCTGATGTCGCTCTCAGGCGGTCTGCTGGCCGGTTATCTGGTTTCCAGGGGCAACGCCTTCTGGACCTATTCCGGCGGCCTGGCGGGCATCATCACGGCGTCGGCGGGCAACGATCTCTACCATCCGATCCACGCCATGATCATCGGCGGCTTCGGCACGTTCTGCGCCTACAAGCTGCACTTCTGGGTGGAGCGAAAGTTCAAGATCGACGATGCCGTCGGCGCGGTGGCGGTCCACGGCTACGCCGGCTTTGTCGGCCTGGTGGTCTGCGGCTTCGTACTGTGGGGCCATCCGAGTTCGCCCTATGAAGGCTACGCAGAGATCAACCCGCTCGGCCAGTTCGTCGGCGCGATCATCATGTTCTTCGTGCTCGGTTTCCTTCCGGGCTGGGTGGTCGCCAAGATCCTGGCGGCGGCCGGCATGCTGCGGATCCCGAAGCAGGTTGAGCTGCTGGGGCTGGACTTCGCGACCAATCGCGACGAACAGGCGGCGGCAGCCGATGTTCGCGCAACCGAGAAGGCGGCCGTCTGACCGGTTGACCCCATTCGCCCCGGCATCCGCCGACGTCTCGACGCCGGCGGACCGGAGGCCGGAAAAGGAGAAAAGGCATGTCCACGACAGGCATCGAAAGCTGGGCGGTCGACCTGAAAGACGTCGGCGCCATCTACCCCTTCCAGGGCATGGAAGGGCTGTTCCTGATTATCGGCGTGGTCCTGTGGCTCGGCTGGCACGTCTTGCAGGTTCGGGCCGAGAAGGCCGACTATGACGGAGTCGTCAGCCGGCACGGCGACGAGGCCTCGATCAACGAGGCCCTTGAAGGCGATTGACCCGCCCCGGCGCGTGCGCACACGGCCGGAAAAACCCCCGCCGGTTCGCCGGCGGGGGTTTTCGCTCGACCTGCCTTAGGACCGGCGGTCAGCTCCAGGGGAACGGGCTGTTGCTCGTCGGGTGCAGCCTGCCCTCGGCGTAGCGGCTGAAGCGGAAGGGTTCGAGCAGGGCCTGTTTCTCCCCCATCATCTCGTCCGCGACCAGATGGCCGACGCCGATCATTTTGAAACCGTGGTTGCTGTCGGCGATGATGTGGACATTCTCGCAGAAGGTGTCGAATACCGGGAAGCTGTCCGGCGTGAAGCAACCGAGACCGCCTGACGGCTCCTTCCTGAATTTTCCGGTCTGGCCGGAGAACCGTTCCTGGCAGAAAGCCAGCGCCGAGCACCACATATGGGCGAAATCGTCGCCGACGATGAATTCCGGCGATTCGGGGCCGTAGGGGTCGATCGCCACGTCGTCGGCGGGGGTCTTCACCTCGTAGGGCATGGCGCCGCCCTGGACGCCGTCGAAATGGAAATCCGGCTTGTAGTAGATACCCCACGGCTTCTCCGTGATGACAGATCCGTCGACGTCCGAGCGCAGCGGTGCATCGGTATCGACATGGATCACCGGGGGCATGCCACCGTCGTTGAGCTTCTGCAGGTCGGGATCGACCCCGACGACCCCCTCTTCCAGGCACCAATAGCGCCAGGTCGGGATACCGTCATGCATCCTGCCGTCGGGTCCCTTGACCGACACCTCGCGCGGCAGGTCGAGCAAGTCCCAGATCGTCTTGACCCAGGGGCCGACCGCGACAACGACCTGGTCGCATTTGACGGTTCCCCGGTCGGTGACGACGCCCGAGACCGCATGGGAATTGCTGCCCCGCTCGAAGCCGGTCACCGTAACCCCGGTCACGATGCGGACGCCTTGGGCTTCCGCCTTGCCCGCGAGGCCGTAGATGGCGGCGGTATTGTTGGCGTAACCGCCCTTCTTCTCGTGCAGGACGGAGGTGATGCCTTCGGCCCGCCAGTCGGACAGCAGGCCCCGCATGTAGGTCATGCAGTCCTTCCCGCCCTCGATGAATGCCGAGGGATAGCCAATCTCCTTCTGCTGTTCGTAAATGCTCGTCACATCCTCGCGCATGGCCTCGTGGCTGACCTGCATGTAACCGACGGGATGGTAGCTGAAGCCTTCCGGGTCGCTTTCCCAGACGCCCACGCTGTGCGCCATCAGCTCACGCATCGCCGGCTGGAAATAGTTGTTGCGGACCACGCCGCAGGCGATGCCGCTGGCGCCGGCGGCGATGGCGGTCTTGTCGAGCACGAGAATGTCGGCGCCGTTGCCCCTGCCGGCCGCCTGCAGGCGTTCGGCCAGCCGCCAGGCGGTCGACAGGCCGTGGATGCCCGCGCCGATAACGACATGGCGGGCATGGGTCGGAAAGCTCATGGGGCTGCCTCCTCGAACAGGATTGCACGAACGATGTTCCGGCATTTTCTGTCCCGCGGCGTGTCGAAAAAACAATTTCCCAGACATGAAAAGATACTATTCTGACAGAACTGCGCCGCGCTTCCGGGAGGTGGAAGGCGATGGACAAGCCGGTTCGGGTGGAGTTCGCCCTGGTTCCGGGTTTTTCGCTGCTTGCCCTGTCCTGCGCGGTCGACGCCTTGCGGGCGGCCAATTTGGTGCTCGGCCGCAGCGCCTATGAGTGGCGCCTCTCGGCCGATCTTGGCGATCCTCCGGTCGGGGATTCCATTCCTTCTTCCAGCCATATCCGGCTGCCGGCGGTATCCCTGGCCGACCGGCGCGCACCGGGGGAGGCGCCCGACCTGCTCGCCGTCGTCGGCGGCGAGCGGTCGCACGACTACGAGTCGCGGGCGCTTGCGGGCGCGCTGGCCCGGGCGATGGGCCGCGGCGCCCGCATCGGATCGATATCGGACGGCGCCTTCCCGGTCGCCGCCGCCGGGCTGTTCGACGGCTTCCGCTCGACCATCCACTGGAAATGCCTGGACGCCTACCGGGAACGGTTTCCCGAACTCGATATCCGCACCTCGATCTTCGAGATCGACCGCAACCGGTTCAGCTGCGCCGGGGGAACGACCAGCCTGGACCTCATGCTGACCTTCGTCATGGAGGCCCATGGCGGCGAGACCGCATCCCTGGTGGCCGAAAACTATGTCCACGACCGGATTCGCGAGGCCGCCCAGGAGCAGCATGTGACCGCCGCCATCCGCATGGCCGGCCGCAACCGGCATCTCGCGGAAGCCATCCTGCTCATGGAACGGCATCTGGAGGACCCTCTGTCCATGGACGACATCGCCGCCGCGGTCGGGCTTTCCGCCCGGCAGCTCACGAGGCTGTTCCATGGCCGGCTCGGCCGGCCGCCGGGGCAGTTCTATCTCGACCTGCGGATCGACCGCGCCGCCAGCCTGCTCCGGCAGACCGGCATGAGCGTTTCGGAAATCGCCGTCGGCTGCGGGTTCCAGTCGGCATCCCACCTGGGCCGGCACCTCAAGCGGCGCCACGGCGCGACGCCGGGACAATGGCGCCGCGGCGTCTAGGGCAGGCGGGGGCCGGGGCGACGGTGCTTGCAAAAGAAGGCTCACGGGGCCCACCCAGTGGAGTGTCATGAGATGTCATGTTTTGTCATGAGGCCCGCCGGAAATGTCATGTTTTGTCATGGTCTCTCCCTTCCGTCCGTATCCGTTCCGTTCGTCCCACCGCATGGGCGGCGGGACCCTGTTTCGCGCGTATCGCGCGCGGGCGCGCCTTTGCGCCGGCGCGGTTTGCGCGCCTGATCGCCCGCGCGAGTCGCAGGACGCACCTCTCCCGTACGTTTCACAGCGGTTTTTCGAAACCGGCGCCGCCGGCCGCGCGGCGCCGGGGAAGCGGCTCCGGATGCCGCCTCTCCGGGTCCTATATCGGTATATTTACCCTTATGTCAAGCAGAATAGGGAACAAAAAGTAAAAATATCACCCCGGACCGTCACCGCGGCTCCCCCGCCGGCCTGCCCTCGCATATCGGCGGGGGTGCGCGGGGGCAGGCAAGTCCGGGCATGACGAAAAGAAGACATGATACTGACGGTCGTAGATCGGAACCGATGGCGGAGCCTCCCCCACCGTCGCCCCGGCCGGAGCGTAGCGGAGAGCCGGGGCCCATCTCCGGTTCTCCCGGAAGCCTCGAACGGTTCGTCCCGTTCTTCACCGGCTGCGGCAGCCTTGAGAGTCGGAGATGGGCCCCGGATCAAGTCCGGGCCGACGGTGGAGCGTCATCTCCCATGAGTCGTAACCCGGCACCGCCGGTAATGAGTCCCAAATCGAGGCCGCCGGTATCATGCGAACCGCACTGCTTCAAGCCGAAGGGATCGTGCTCTGGCATACGCTTTTCGGTGTTGCTAACGTCGCCGCCGGCAAACGAGACAGGGCGGCATCG
>JAJECZ010000261.1 GCA_022821735.1 Alphaproteobacteria bacterium
GCGACAGCGAGGTCCGGTTGGCCTGGACGGCGCTGGGCGATACGACCGTGACCGGCTGGCAATACAGCTACAAGACCACCGGCGAATACGGAAACTGGACCGGTATTGCCGGCAGCGGCGCAACCACGACAGCCCACACCGTGACCGGGCTGACCAACGGAACCGCTCACACCTTCAGACTCCGCGCCGTGAACGCCAGCGGCAGCGGCGCGGCGTCCGACGAAGCGACCGCAACCCCGCTCGCCGTCCCGGCCAAACCGGCGGGCTTCACCGCGATGCCCGGCGACGCGCAGGTGGCGTTGACGTGGAGCGACCCATCGAACGCAACCATTTCCAAATGGCAATACGCCTACAAGACCACTGGCGAATACGGAAACTGGACCGACATTGCCAACAGCGGCGCAACCACGACAGCCCACACCGTGATCGGGCTGACCAACGGAACCGTACACACCTTCAGACTCCGCGCCGTGAATGCCAGCGGAAACGGCGTCGAATCCGACGAAGCGGCCGCAACCCCTGTCGCCGTCCCGGCCAAGCCGGCAGGCTTCTTCGCAACGCCCGGAGACGGGCGGGTCCGGCTGCAATGGACCAACCCGGGCGACGCGACCATCACCGGCTGGCAATACGCCGTAAAGACAACGGGCGCTTACGGCCCCTGGGCCGGCATCACCGGCAGCGGCGCGGAAACGACTGCGCATACGGTGACCCCGCTCGACAATGGCACGTCCTACGCCTTCAAAGTTCGCGCCGTGAACGCCAGCGGCAACGGCGCAGAGTCCGACGAGGCAACGGCGACGCCGCTCGCGGTTCCGGCAAAGCCGACGGGCTTCACCGCGACGGCTGGCGACGGGCAGGCGTCGTTGCAATGGACCGACCCGGGCGACGCGACCATCACCGGCTGGCAATACGCCATAAAGACAACGGGCGCTTACGGTTCCTGGACCGGCATCCCCGGCAGCGGCGCGGAAACAACTGCGTATACGGTAGCTCCGCTCGAAAATGGTGAGAGCTACGCCTTCAAGCTCCGCGCCGTGAATGCCAGCGGAAACGGTGCGGAGTCCGACGAGGCGACCGCGACCCTCGCCGCCGCTCCGGCAAAGCCAACGGGCTTCGCCGCGACGGCGGGCGCCGGGGAAGTCGTGCTGTCATGGAACGACCCACAGGACTCCGCGATCATCGGCTGGGAATACAACCAGCGGCGCGCCGGCGGGGAATTCGAGGCGGACTGGACCTTTATCCTCGGCAGCGGCGCCGACACGACGGGCTACACGGTCCCCGGCCTCGAAATCGGCGCGACCTACGGCTTCAAGGTCCGCGCCGTCGCCGGCGGACTTGAGGGGGCGGAGTCGGACGAGGAGACCGTGACGCTGCCGCCGGTCCCGGCCGAACCGGCAGGCCTGACGGCAACAGCAGGCGACCGCCGGGTGTCGCTGGACTGGACGGCTTTGGGCGATTCGACTGTCACACGCTGGCAATACCGCTACAGGACAGAGGGCGGCGGTTACGGCTCCTGGACCGACATCCCGAACGGCAGCGAGGATGCCGAGGATACGACGGGCCATACGGTGACCGGCCTCGCCCCCGGCATCCCCCACCATTTCCGCATCCGGGCCGTAAACAGCAGCGGCCCCGGCCTGGAATCGGACGAGGCCGCGGCAACCCCGTTCGCCGTTCCGGCCAAGCCGACAGGCCTGACCGCGACGCCCGGCAGCGGGGAGGCGCTGCTCAAATGGGACGACCCGGAGGACTTCACAATCACCGGCTGGCAGTTCAATCGAAAACAGGGAGACGGCGACTACGAAGAGCATTGGACGTTGATAGGGAACAGCGAAGCCGCCACGACAAGCCATACCGTCATCGGCCTCGCGGTCGGCGTGACCTACACCTTCAAAGTCCGCGCCGTCGCCGGCGACCGTATAGGGCCGGAATCGGACGAGGTGTCCATCACTTTATCGCGTGTGCCCGGTAAACCGCCGGCACCGGTGGCGGAGCCGGGCGTGAACGAGGTATCCCTGAAATGGAAGGCTTCGGGTGACCTGAGCGTCACGCTTTGGCAATACCGCTACAGGACAACGGGCGAATTCGGCGAATGGACCGATATTCCCGACAGCCATGCCGGAACGACCGGCCACACAGTTACCGGCCTCGAAGGCGGCACGCCCCACATCTTTCGAATAAGAGCCGCAAACAGTAGCGGGTACAGCCTCGAATCGGAAGGAATTACGGTTGTCCCGTTGACTGACTTAACCGGGCCCACGGGCCTCAAGGCCCATGCCGGTTACGAGCAGGTCGTGCTGACATGGAATAACCCGGAAAATCCCGCAATCATCAAATGGCAACATGTCGCCAGATCGCGTACCGACACAGAGCCGGACTTATGGATAGACATATCCGGCAGCAGTCGGGAAACGACCCGTCATGTTGTTACAAGGGGTTGGGAAAACGGCGTCGAAGCAGCGTTGAAAGACAACGTCGAGTATGTGTTCCGGGTCCGGTACTGCACAAGAAGTGACTGCCTGTTCCCGAACCGTAGCCCGGGCTCGAACCCTGTGTCCGCAACGCCTAAAGCGGTGGCGAAACCCGCCGAACGGCGGGCCGTCAAGGCCCTTCTGGCGAGCCTTGCGGGCCATGTAGCGGCGGGCGCGGAGGCCGTGATCGGAGAACGGTTCTCTGCCGATCCGGCTGCATCGCGAGTCGTCATGGCCGGGCGCGAAGTTCCGCTTTTCACGCCGGCCCGCAACGAAGAGGCGCACAGGTTCGCCACCGGCAGGCGGCGGGCGACAACCGTCGGTATGAACGCTCGCGAGGCGCTGCGGAAAAGCGCCTTCCAGATTTCGCTCGGGCCCTCGGCGGAGGAGGCGCTTCCGCAATGGTCGCTTTGGCATCGCGGCGAGCTGCGGAGGTTCGAGGGTTCGGACGGCCCGGGATTGCGCTTCGGAGGCCGGTTGCTGTCGGTCTGGTTCGGCGCTGACATGCGGTGGGGCGGAAAATGGCTGGCGGGCACGGCATTGGCCCGCAGTGAGGGAGCGCTGGAATACGGCACCGACGCCTCATCCGGCACGGTCGAGACCGTTTTCGACAGCGTGCATCCCTATCTGCAACGGCGTTTCGAGGATGGAGGAACGGCCTGGATAACCCTCGGCGGCGGGCGGGGAACCATCCGGAACGCGACCGCCGGCCGGGGTGTCGAGACCGGTGACGCCGAACTGGCGACCGTCTCCGCCGGCTTCCGCAGTCCGCTGCCGACATTCCGCGGCTTGAAGCTTTCCGCCTCCGGCGCAGCGGGATTCGCACAGCTCGAAGCCAAGGGCGACGCGCGAACGGCCATGGGTTCCCTGTCCGCCTCCTCAGATCGCCAGAGCCTCGGCGTCGAGGCTGCGCTGGAGGAAGGAGGCGCTGCTTACGACGCATCCCTGTCGCTGCGCCGCGACGGCGGCGACGGCGCGAACGGCATCGGCCTCGAGTTGACGAAAGGCGTCGAAGCGGCGCTGCCGCCGCTGTCCGGACACGCGGCGGTCCGCACACGGTGGCTGGTCTGGAATTCCGACGGCGAGTACCGGGAATTCGGCGTTGCGGCCGCGGTTCGCCGCCCGGCCGGACCGAACGGCCGCGGCCTTTCATGGTCGTTGTCGGTCGCGCAGGGGACGCCGGACGGCGCAGCCGGAGGGCCTGAATCGTTCTGGCGCGAGGACGCTCCGGAACGGGGCGGAGGCGAGGACGCGTTCTCGCTGGATTTGAGCGCCGGCTGGGGGCTCGTTTCCCGCTGGGGCGCATTTACGCCGCGCGCCGCATTCGGCCTTGCGGGCACGAATGACCGAAGGCTCGAGCTCGGACTCGATATCGGGCCGCTGTCCGGCCCCAGGCTGAAACTTGCCGCCAGGCGCCGCATCCCGCGAGCCGGCGCATCGGAAAGCCGCATCACCGCCGCTGTGCAGTTCAGATTCTAGGGAACGGAGTCTACCCCGCCCTCAGATCCGCGACCCTGGCGCCGGCGGCATCGCGCAGTCTTTCCGGCTCGATGGCGAACACGGAAAACGGGCTGCCCGCCGCCGCCCAGACCCGCGCGAACCGGAAGAGGCCCCTGTCCATGAACAGGGCGACGGGCTCCGCATGGCCGAGAGGGGGTACGCCGCCGATTGCGAATCCGGTCGCAGCGCGCACGAACCCGGCATCGGCCCGGCCGACCTCCGCGCCGACGGCCTCCGACAGCCTGGCCGTGTCGATCCGGTCGCCGCCGCTGACGACAGCGACCACGGCGCGGTCCCCAGCGCGGAAGACCAGCGACTTCGCGATCTCGCCCACCGAGCAGCCGACCGCCTCTGCCGCCTCCTCCGCCGTCCGGGTCGAGCCGGGCAGGGTCAGAACCTCGCAGTCGAGCGAGAGCGCATCGAGAGCCGCCTTTACGCGGTCCGGGCCTCGCATCTTCGGCATTTCGACTGCCTGAACGTCAGGCGGGCTTTCCGAACGTCGCTATCCGGTCGATCCGGCAGACGAACAGCACCCGCTTCTCGTCGATCTCGGGGTCGCGCAGGCCGTAGGGCGGCTCGGCGCCAGTATATTTCGACCATATTTTGTCGAGCTGCCGCGTGACGCGCTCGCCGCCCTCCTCCCACTCCCGCAGCTCCTCCTCGACCGTGCAGCGGATCTGGACCCAGTGATAGGGATTGTCGGGGTTGACGATCAGCACCGTCATTTCGGGATTGGCGCGTATCCAGCCGCATTTGGAGCGGTGGGACGCGGTGTTCACGAGAATCTTGTCACCCTCATAGTCAAACCACATGGGCGTGAGGCCGATGCGGCCGTCCGGCGTCATCACGCCGAGCGAGACCGTGATCGGCCGGTCGAGCAGGTCCCTGTGGATCGGATCGAGATCGTCGAGGCTGCCTGCCTGCCGCCGCTCGCCGACGGCGAACTGGCCTGGCTGCAAGCCGTCCGCGACATCCCTGAACTTGGTGATCGTAAACCCGTCCGACATTCCCTGTCTCCCTTGAAGGCCGTTCATCGCGACCGCAGTGTGGCCGCCCCGCAGGCGGACGGCAAGCGGACCGCGGCGCACCCGTCAACCGGCCCGGAACCGGGGCAGCACTTCGGCAGCCAGCCGTTCCATCAGCGTGTCCGGCCGTGTCCAGGTGGCCTCGTCCCGCCACCAGATCGCGTCGATGTCGAGCGCCGCGAGCGCGCGCACCCGCTCCGCAACCTCATCGGGAGAGCCGAGCGCGACGCAGGCCTCGACAGCGGCGTCGGACACATAGGCGGTTGCGCGCTTCGCCGCTTCCCAATCGACGGCGTGGCCGAGGTCCGGGTAAGGCTCGACATAGTCCGCCGGGCGGGCGGGTATTTCGACGCCGGGGAAAAACATGTCCGCGTGGCGGTGCCGGCAGAGGCCGGCCGCACAGGGGCGCATCCGGTCGATGGCGCGCTCGCGGTCCTCGTCGATGCAGGCCGTCACCACGACGATCCGTCGGACTTCCTCCCTCGCCCGCCCGGCGGCGGCCATGCCGGCCTCGACGCGCTCCAGCGCCCAGGCGACGGCCTCCGGCGCCGCTCCCACATGGATCAGCACGCCGTCGGCGATCCCGCCCGCGAGCGCCAGCATGCGCGGACCGGTTGCGGCGAGCACGATGGGCAGCCCCGCATTGGGCCGGTCTATGACCGTCTCCGACCCGCCCGGATCGGTCGGCCGGCCGCCGAGCAGGCCGCGCCAGAGGGCGGTGGCCTCCCGCATGTCGGCCAAGGTCGCCGCCTTGCGGCCGATAATATAGGCGGAACTGT
>JAJECZ010000153.1 GCA_022821735.1 Alphaproteobacteria bacterium
CACCCGCCAGCTCCACCAGATGGCTTTGCAGTGGCGGGCGCGGTGGGATGCCGGACCTTCGCATCCAGTACTCGTCCCACATGCGGGCCAGCACCGGGTCTCCGAACCCGGCAAGCTTGGGCAGCGGCTCCCGGAGCGACAGACCCGGATAGCCTCCCGCCATCAGCCGGTGGGCCAGCACCCTGTCTTTGCCGAAGAGCACGAAGACGTTCGGCGCGGAGTCGCCGCCGAGCTGCTCCAGATAGTCGGACAGCGCCCTGACGCCCAGCACGGCCGTCAGCACCCCGTCGAACCGGTCGTTCCTGTAGACCGGAATCTGGAGGGTAAGGACGGACGAGTCGTAATCGGGCCGGTAGATCGGCGGCGCCCAGACGGGCTCCCGGTTCGCCCGGCCGTAGCGCAGCGCCGCCTTCGCCGCCTCGTCGTTCGAGAAGTCCTGGCTCCGTGTCTTTGCGAGGGTCTCCGTCCTCTCGGCCAGGAGCGTCCGGCCGTCGGCCCGCATGAAGGCGATAGCGCTTATCGCCGGGTCGGCCGCCATGGCCCCGAACAGCAGGCGCTCCAACTGCTCCGGGTCGCTTGGGTCGGCCTCGCCCGCCTCCAGCGCCCGCGCCGCGAACCCGGCTTGGTGGCCGGCGGACTCCAGCAACCCCTCGACCTCGCGCGTCAGCGCCCCGATCCCGATGTCCGCCCGGTCGCGCAACAGGTCCACCGTGTTGCGCGCCGCGCCATAGACGGCGAAGCCGAGCACAACGAGGATCGAGACCGCGATCAGCGAGCCGAAGCTGAGCGCCAGCAGCCAGGAAAGCGAGAGCCGCCGGCTCCGTCCGCCCCGTCCGACGGCGGGACCGGCGGAAACCGCGTCGATGTCACCAGGCCGTGTCATAGCCCTTGAAGGCGGTGGGCAGGCGGCGGATGTCCTGGATCACGTCGGGCGGGATGTCCGGGCGCATGTCCATCGAGAGGCTGGCATAGATGGCGTCCGCCGCGCCGCCGAAGCGCTCCTCGACGGCGTCTGCAAGCTCGTCGTGCCGCCCGACGGCGGCGAACAGGCGCACCGTGTCGTCGTCCACTTCGGCGGCGATCCGGTCCCAGGCGCCCTCCTTGGTCATGCGGTTGAGCTTGCGCCCGAGGTCGCCGAGCCCGTGCAGGTCCAGCACCGGCCAGTAGCCGGGCGTCGAGCCGTAGAAGGCGACGCGGTAGCGCACCCACTCCACGGCCTTCTCCACTTCCTCGTCGTTCGCGCCGGTGGCGATGAAGCCGCCGCCCGTCACCTCAAAGTCCTCGCGCCTGCGCCCCGTCCGCGCCATGCCCTCGGCGATGCGCGGCAGGCAGACGTCCTCCAGGTAGTGCCTCGTGCAGAAGCCGTGCAGCCGCACCCCGTCCGCCACCTCGCCCGAAAGGCGGAGCGAATAGTCGCCGACCGCCGCGACGGTGACCGGCACCATCGGCTGGCCCGTGGAGGCGGGCGTGAAGTTCGGCGTCATCAGGGTGAAGGTGTAGTGCTCGCCCTCGAAGCGCAGCCGCTCGCCGGTCTCCCAGCTCCGCCAGATCGCCCGCAGCGCCTGCACATATTCGCGCAGCCGCGGCACCGGCGCCGTCCAGGGCACCGAGAAGCGCTTTTCGTTGTGCGGGCGGATCTGCGGCCCGATGCCGAGCGCGAAGCGGCCCTTCGAAGCGGTCTGGAGGTCCCAGCAGGCGTTCGCCACCACCATGGGGCTGCGCGGAAAGGCGATGGCGACGGCGGTGCCGAGCGCGAGCTTTTTCGTCGCGGTCGCGGCGACGCCGAGCGCCAGGAACGGGTCGTGGCGGTTCTCCATGGTGAGCGCACCGTCGAAGCCGGCGGCCTCGGCCGCGGCGGCGGCGGCCGGCACCTCGTTCAGGTCGTTCTGCGGCAGCGTCGTCAGTATGCGCATCGTCGGTCGGGCCTTCCGGGGCGGATTGTCAGGAGCCGGCGGTCATGCCGTGGTCGATGACGAGCTCCGAGCCCGTCATGTAGGAGGAGTTGTCGGAGAGCAGGAACACGATGCCGTCCGCGATGTTCCCCGGGCCGCCGGGGCGTCCGCCCGGCACCCGGCCCGAGGCGCGTTCCACGGGGTCGGTGGAGGCGGTCGGATCGTTGAAGAGCGAGGGGCCGCTCTCCGCCATCCGGTCCCAGATCGGCGTGTCGATGATGCCGGGATGGACGGAGTTCACGCGCACGTTCCAGCCGCGCCGGGCGCTCTCCAGCGCGGCCGACTTGGTGAACAGGCACACGGCGCCCTTGGTCGCGCTGTAGCAGGAAAGGCCGACGGCGTTGCCGCGCAGGCCGGCGACCGAGGACAGGTTGACGATCGAGCCGCCGCCCGAATCCCGGATGACCGGCAAAATGTGCTTCACGCCGAGGAAGACGCCCTCGACATTGACCGCCTGCTGCTTGCGCCAGTCCTCGAGGCTGGTCTCCAGCAACGGGCGCACGATGGCGATGCCGGCATTGTTGACCAGCCCGTGCAGCGGCCCGGCGGCCTCGGCGACCTCCCGCCAGCGCGGCTCGTCGGTCACGTCCTGGGGCATGAAGCGCCCGCCCGCGCGTTCGGCGGTCTCGCGCCCGCCCGCCTCGTCGATGTCGGTCGCCAGCACCGAAGCGCCGGCCGCGGCCGCCGCAAGCGCCGTCGACCGCCCGATGCCGGAAGCCGCGCCGGTAATCAGGATCGTCCTGCCGTCGAGCACGCCCATGGGTCTCCCTCCCGTCCCGTCGCGGCCATTATGGCAGCAATCGAACGGGTTGGGGGAAGCCCGGCTGACGGCTGCCGCAGGTGCGCATATCGTTGCGGCCTGTGCCCGGCGCGCCCGCGATCCCGGCTACTTCCCGGCCTGCCAGTCCTGCCTCGATGCGGTCATCAACGAGGCCCAGTCGTCGGGCGGATGTCCCCGCGCGAGCATCCTGGCGAACACCGTGTACGGATCCGACCTGCTTCCCGAGGAGCGCAGCGTGGACCGGTCATTGACCCACGCATAGACAATCACCTTCGCCCTCGCGTCATACCGGAAGAACAATCGAAAGCGTCTGCCGATCCCGGCCCGCCGCCAATGGCGGTAACGCGGGCCGAGCGTGCTGCCCTGGCGGTACTCGTCCCGGGATGGATCCTGCGGGATGACCTCCAGCATCAACCGGCTCAGCGCGTGGAAGACCTTGACGTTCGCATTGGATGCGAACCCTGCCGGATCGCTTCGTTGCGCGCGTTGGACTGCGCGATGGAGCCTTTGCAGCTGTTCGATAAGGCAATCGTGGAACAGCAGCGTCCATCCGTGGCGCTGCATCAGAGATCGACGTCGCCGTCGATATCCTCATCCGGTCCCGCTTCGCGCTCCGCATGTTCGAGCATGTCCCGCGCCAGATCGTCCGGAATCGCCCGGACATGCCGTCCGGCCCGGATATCGCCGGCGAGCAGATCCAGGAATGCGCCAATTGCCGGATCTTCATGTTCGGCGTCGGCGCGACTGACGACGATCTGTCCGTCATCGTGGAGTTCGAATGCCACCTTGGCGCCGACATCCGCTCCCAGCGCCTGACGGATCGTCCTGGGCAGGGTGATCTGGCCTTTTGCCGTCACGGTTGCGGTTTCGTGAATGATCGACATGACCGGCGCTCCTTCTGGGCCGCGCGCCACCGTAAGGAATTTTCCTTACAATGTCTACGCGGTAGGCAGAAGGCAAGCCGCGGGCCTGCCCGCGGACGTTGGTATGACTGTTCGTTCTCATATTTTGAAATAAATCTCTAAATATGACTTGCATTCTGTAAAAGTGTGGTAAGATGGGTCCCAGGGAGGCGAAGTCCGCGCGGACCGCTTCCCGTCGCGCCGGCCCGGCGCGGAACGACCCCGATTCGACGCACAGGCGAAGTGCGCCCTGCGGCTCGCGCGCGCAATCAGGCGCGCGAACCGCGCCGGCGCCGACACCCGCCCGCGCCCGCACGCGATTGCGCGCGATACAGGGTCGCTCCCCGACGGGGCGGTGCTGTCCGTCAACCCCGTCCCCGCCGGCCCGGCGCGGTCCCGCACCGCTGCCGGGTTTCCTTGTCGAACGCCAGCGGAACGAAAGGAGCCGTGCCCCATGCCCATCATCGACCCGTCCGTCGCCCTCTCCACACGCCAGGAGGCCTTCTGCCGCCACTATGCCGTCTCCGGCAATGCCGC
>JAJECZ010000034.1 GCA_022821735.1 Alphaproteobacteria bacterium
CGGCGAGCGCCAGCGGCAGGGCGGCAAACAGGCCGACGAAGCTCCGCAGCACCATGATCTGCGCCGTGGACATGGTGTCCGAGAGCTGCCGCGCGGCGACCGCCATCGCCATGAAGCAGAGCACCGTGGCGCACATCCAGAGCGCGCCGACGACATTGTTCCGGGCGGCGGTGCGCCGGTCGGGCGCCCTCATCCGCGCGGCGCCAGGCCCGCCAGCAGCCGGTCCACCATCTCCGGCGCCTCGCCCACATAGTTGCCGGGCTCGCAGAGTTGGGCGAGTTCGTCGCGGCCGAGCTTTGCGGTGACCTCCGGCATATCGAGCAGCACGTCGAGCAGGGCGCGGCGCTCGTCGGTGGCGATCCGGCAGGCCTCGTAGACGAGGTCGTGCGCCGCCTGCCGGCCGAGCGCGGGCGCGAGGCCCATCATCACGGCCTCGGAAACGATCAGCCCGCGCGTCAGGTCCATGTTGGCCCGCATGGCGCCCGGATCGACGCGCAGGCCCTCGACGAGGAACCGCGCCTGGGCGAGCGCGCCGGACGCCAGCACGAAGGCTTCCGGCAGCGCTGCCCATTCCACATGCCAGGGGCCGGTGGAGCGTTCGAGGTCGGCGGCCATCGCGTCCATCACGAGGGCGGCGCGGCTCTGGACCTGCTTGGCGCAGGCGAGGATGAGCTCGCTGGAAACCGGGTTGCGCTTCTGCGGCATGGTGGAGGACCCGCCGCGGCCGGGCGCGAAGGGCTCGAACACCTCGCCCGTCTCGGTCGCGGTCAGCAGCACCACGTCGGTCGCGATCTTGGCGAGCGAGCCGGTGACGAGCGCGAGGAAGGCCACCGTCTCGGCGATGGTGTCGCGCGCCGTGTGCCAGGCGATGGCGGGCCGGGCGAGGCCGAGCTCCTCCATCAGCGCGTCGGCGACCTCGAGCCCGCGCCCGTGCAGCGAGGCGAGCGTGCCGGCCGCGCCGGCGAACTGGCCCGTGAGCACGCGCGGGCGGAGCTGGTCGAGCCGCTCCAGATGCCGCTCGACGGGCGCCAGCCAGACCGCCGCCTTGTAGCCGAAGGTGATCGGAAGCGCGTGCTGGAGATGCGAGCGCCCGGCCATCGACGTGTCCCGGTGCTCTCGGGCAAGGCGTGCAAGGCCGTTCCGGATAGCGACGAGGTCCGCCTCAACCAGGTCGAGCGCGTCGCGGATCTGGAGTACGACGCCCGTGTCCTTGATGTCCTGCGTGGTCGTGCCCCAATGGACATAGCGCCCCGCATCCCCCTCGCAGACGGCGGCAAGGCGGTGGACCAGCGGCATGATGGCGTAGCCGACCCGGTCCACCTCCTCACGCATGAGGTCCATGTCGATCAGGTCCGCATCCGCCTTGGCCGAAATCTCGGCCGCCGCCGCCTCCGGGACGATGCCGAGCCGCCCCTGGACCCGCGCCAGCGCCGCTTCGACATCCAGCCACTTCTGCACCTGCCCACGCTCGGAGAACACGGCCCGCATGGCGTCCGAGCCGAAGAGGTTCCCGTAGATTCCGCTGTCGATGATGGAGACTGGCATCGCCCCGCTCTTCCCCCGCTGCCGCCGGCGCGCGCAGCCTAACGCATTTCGCCTGCCGCCGGCACGGCCCGCGCTTGCGGGCGCGGAGGCGCGGAGGCAGTCTGTCGGCGCGGTTGCGGAGGGGAGGACCGGCGATGGTGAAGGCGCTTCTGTTCGACGTGTTCGGCACGGTGGTGGACTGGCGGGGCTCGGTGGCGCGGGAGGCGAAGAAGGCGCTGGCGCCGAAAGGCCACGATCTCGACTGGCACGATTTCGCGCGGCGCTGGCGGGACCGCTATCAGCCCGCGATGGAGGAAGTCCGCAGCGGGGCGAGGCCCTACACCATCCTCGACGTGCTGCACCGGGAGAACCTGGAGGCCCTGCTGGAGGAGTTCGGCGTGTCGGGCCTGACCGAAGCGGAGAAGGACGGCCTCAACCGCGCCTGGCACCGCCTCGACCCCTGGCCGGACGCGGTGCTCGGCCTTTCGCGGCTCAGGCGCAAATACATTGTCGGCACCTGCTCCAACGGCAATATTGCGCTCATGGTGAACATGGCCCGCCATGCCCGGCTGCCCTGGGACGCGATCCTGGGCGCGGAGGTCGCGAGGGCCTACAAGCCGCAGCCGGATGCCTACCGGCTGAGCTGCGCCGCGCTCGGCCTCGCGCCCGAAGAGGTGATGATGACGGCCGCCCACAATGGCGACCTGCACGCCGCGGCCGCCCAGGGCATGGCGACCGCCTTCGTGCCCCGCCCGACGGAACACGGCCCCGGCCAGACGACCGACCTGGAAGCCGACTCCGGATTCACCGTGGTCGCGGAAGACTTCATCGACCTTGCGGACCGGCTCGGCTGCCCCTGAGGGCGGATGCGCCGGGTCAGGCGGCCAGCGCCTCCTCGACGAAGTCCAGCCGGTCCTGGCCGAAGAACATCTCGTCGCCGACGAAGAAGGTGGGCGCGCCGAACGCGCCGCGGGCCACGGCCTCTTCGGTATTGGCGATCAGCTGTTGCTTGATCTCCGGCTCCTGCGTGGCGGCGAAGAGCGCATCGGCGTCGAGGCCGGCGGCCGTGAGCACCTCGCGCAGCACGTCGAGGTCGCCCGTGTTCTTCTCCTCGACCCACATCGCCGTGAACACCGCATCGGCATAGGTCTTGAAGTATCCGTCGCGCTGGGCGGCGAGGCAGCCGCGCATGAGCCCGAGCGTCATGATCGGGAAGAACGGGTTGCGCCGGAACGGCACGCCGTAGCGTTTGGCGAAGCGCGGCAGGTCGATGCCGTAATAGGTCGACTTGGCCGCCACGGTGCCCGGCGGCGTGTTGCCGGTTTCCTTGAAGACGCCGCCGAGAAGCATCGGCTTCCAGGCGATCTCCGCTCCGGTGCGCTCGGCGATGCCGGGCATCTGCGTGTGGGCGAGATAGGCGGTCGGCGAGCCGACGTCGAACCAGAATTCAAGGCGTTTCGGCATGGAGGACTCCCGGTCTCCGCAGCGTTTCCCGCACTATAGAGCACGATCCCGGCGCATTGACAGGACAGGCCGGTTCGGGAATGGTCCGGGGCCTTTTTCGGGGAGGGGACTATCCATGTCCGACGGGACCATGCAGGCTGCAATCGACCGCGCCTGGGAGGACCGCGCCGCAATTGGGCCGGACACGAAGGGTGAGGCCCGCGAGGCCATCGAGGCGGCGCTCGACGCGCTCGACCGGGGCGAGGTGCGGGTCGCCGAGAAGGTGAACGGCGCGTGGCATGTCAACCAATGGTGCAAGAAGGCGGTGCTGCTCTCGTTCCGGCTCGCCGATTCTGCCCCGGTCAGCGGCGGGCCGGACGGAGCGCCCTGGTACGACAAGGTGCCTTCCAAGTTCGAGGGCTGGGACGCGGCGCGCTTCGCCGAGGCCGGCTTCCGCGCCGTGCCCAACTGCGCCGTCCGGCACTCCGCCTATATCGCGCCCGGCGCCGTGCTGATGCCCTGCTTCGTCAACGTCGGCGCCCGGGTCGGCGAGAACACCATGATCGACACCTGGTCCACGGTCGGCTCCTGCGCCCAGGTGGGCGCCGACTGCCATATTTCCGGCGGCGTCGGGCTCGGCGGTGTGCTTGAGCCGCTCCAGGCGGAGCCCGTGATCGTCGAGGACAACTGCTTCATCGGTGCGCGCAGCGAGGTGGTGGAAGGCGTGATCGTCGGCGAGGGCGCGGTGCTTGCCATGGGCACCTTCATTTCCGCCACCACCAAGATCGTGAACCGCGACACCGGCGAGGTGCATACCGGCCGGGTGCCGTCCTACGCGGTGGTCGTGCCGGGGAGCCTGCCGGGCCGGCCGCTGCCGGACGGCAGCCCGGGGCCGAACCTCTCCTGCGCTGTCATCGTCAAGACCGTGGACGCGCAGACCCGCGCCAAGACGGCGATCAACGACCTGCTGCGCGACTGATGTCCGCGGGCGCCCTCGACCTCGCCCGCGCCCTCATCCGCTGCCCGAGCGTCACGCCGGCCGACGAGGGTGCGCTGGATGTGCTGGAAGCGGCGCTCCGGCCGCTCGGCTTCGCCTGCGAGCGCATGCCGTTCAGCGCGCCCGGCACGCCGGATGTGGACAATCTCTACGCCCGGCGCGGCAGCGAGGGGCCGCTGTTCTGCTTCGCCGGGCACACCGATGTGGTGCCCGTGGGCGACCCCGCCGACTGGAGCGTGCCGCCCTTCTCGGCAACGGTTGCCGATGGACGGCTCACCGGGCGCGGCGCGGCGGACATGAAGGGGGCGATCGCGGCTTTCGTCGAGGCCGTTTCGCGCCTCGGTCCGGTTCCCGGCTCCATCGCGCTGCTCATCACCGGCGACGAGGAAGGGCCGGCGGTCAACGGCACCCGGCCGATGCTAAAGCGGCTGGCGGCGCGGGACGAGCGCATTGACGCCTGCGTCGTCGGCGAGCCGACCAATCCCGCGCGTTTCGGCGAGATGATCAAGATCGGCCGGCGGGGCTCGCTCAACGCGCGCCTCGTCGTGGAAGGCGTGCAGGGTCACGCCGCCTATCCCGATCTCGCTGACAATCCCGTGCATCCGCTGCTTGAGATGACGCACGGCCTTGCCTCGACTCCGCTCGATCAGGGCACGGCGCATTTCCAGCCCTCGTCGCTCCAGGTCACCAGCGTCGATGTCGGCAACCCGACCACGAACCTGATCCCGGCCCGCGCCGAGGCGCGCTTCAACATCCGCTTCAACGACCTGCATACGGGCGCCGGGCTGGAAGAACGGCTGCGCCAGGTGCTGGACCGGCAAGGCCACGCCTACAGGCTGGACGTCTCGGTCAGCGGTGAATCCTTCCTGACGCCGCCCGGGCCGCTGGTGGAGCTCGCGGCCGGCGCGATGCGCGAGGTCACAGGCCGGACGCCGGAACTTTCCACTTCCGGCGGCACGTCGGATGCGCGCTTCATCAAGGACTACTGCCCGGTGGTCGAGCTCGGCCTTGTGAGCGAGACGGCCCACAAGGTGGACGAATATCTGGAGATCGAGGACCTCGAGAACCTGACGCGCGTTTACGAGAAGATGCTCGCGGGCTATTTCCTCTCCTGACACCGCTCGGGAGAGCGTTCCGAATGCTCTGGGAAATACGGACGGGTTGCGCCGCGGCACTCGCACTGGCAGGCGGGAACACGGGACCGGTTTCCGCCCTGACGGACTTCTGGCGCTCTTTCCGCGCAGCCGTTGTCGCGTTTCCCCTTTCCTTGCTGATTCTCGCCCTGGCCCCGCACGATCTCGAGGTCACGGGGAAATTGGTCGCATCGGATATCTTCGGCTACATCATCACCTGGACGGCGTTTCCGCTTGTCGCTGTCTATCTGGCGGACCGGATGCAGGTCTTCCCGAACTACTGGCGGTTCATCGTCGCCACCAATTGGGCGAACCTGTTGCAGAGCGCTGTGTTCACCCTCGTCATCCTGGTCAATGCAACGGGCGCATTGCCTGAACCGATCGCCGCGATGCTGGTCATGGCGGCCTGGTTCTGGATCCTGCTGTTTAAATGGCGCCTTGCGCGCCACGGCCTCGGGATTGCGAACTTCCCGGCGGTCGGCATCGTCCTGCTCGATCTCGCGCTCCGTCTCATCACCGCCCGCGCCACGATCTGGTTCGGCAGCTGAGCGGGCGGGACGTCCCGGCGGCCGGCCGCCATGTTGACAGCGGGCGGACCGGACGGGTAGAAGCCGGGCTTCCGGGCCGGGATGGATGCAATGAAGGTTGTTCGTTCGCTGAAGACATTAAAGAAGCGCCACAAGGACTCGCAGGTCGTGAGGCGGCGCGGCCGCATCTATGTGATCAACAAGACCAACCGCCGGTTCAAGGCCCGGCAGGGCTAGAGCGCTGCGCGCGCTGGCGTTCGCGGTCCTTCTTGCGCTTTCGGGCGGCATCGCTGCCGCCGACCAGAACGATCCGGAACTGCCAGCGCTGTTCGAACGCCTTCGGCAACCGTTGACGCCGCAGGAAGCGGCGAAAGTGGACCAACGTATCTGGCTGCTCTGGCTGCATTCCGACGACAAGGCGGTCAACCGGCTCATGGCCCAGGGCGTGATTGCGATGCAGCGGGGGGCGCTTGACCGGGCGCTCGACCGATTCGATGAAATTACCAGGCGAGCGCCCGATTTCGCCGAAGGTTGGAACAAACGCGCCACCGTCCTCTACATGATGGGGCGTCACCGGGAGTCCGTGGCCGATGTGCAGCAGGTGCTCAATCTGGAACCGCGCCATTACGGGGCGCTGTCGGGCCTTGGCATGATCCTGGTTGCGCTAGGCCGGGAGGAGGACGCGCTGGAATGGCTCCGCCGGGCGCTGGAGGTGAACCCTTACCTCGACGGGATCCGCGTCCTGGCAGACGAGCTCGGCGAGCGCCTGAAGGGCAAACGGATATGACCCGACTGCCGGCCGCTACGCTGGCGCAACTGGAGGCGGCCGGCGTCGAGGCCGGCCGGCCGCTGCTGATTTCCGATGCGGACGAAGTGCTGTTCCGCTTCGTCGAAACTTTCGTCGGGCATATCGAGGAACACGGCTATTCGTTCGACTGGTCGTCTTTCCGCCTTGCGGGGAACGTGCGCAGAAAGGCCGACGGCGCGGTACTGGACCAGTCCCAGGTCTTCGCCCTGTTGCAGCATTTCTTCGCCGAGCGCGCCGGGGACATCCCGCCGGTGCCGGGCGCCGCGGCAGGGCTCGCCCGGCTTGCGCGCGCCGGCGTGCAGGTCGTGGTGCTGACCAATATCCCGCCGGCGCAGCGCGACGCCCGGCGGATGGCGCTGGCCCGCAACCGGATGCCCTATCCCGTCGTCGTGAACACGGGAGACAAGGGGCCGGCGGCCGCCTGGCTTGCGGCACGCGCCGGAAGCCCCGCCGTCTTCGTCGATGACGGGCCGAACAACCATGTGTCGGTCAAGCAGGCAGCGCCCGCCATCGCGTGCCTGCATTTCGTGGCGACGGAACGCCTGGCGCGGCTGGTCGAGAAGCCGCCGGAAGCGGACGGCCGCCCCGAGGACTGGCCGGCGCTCGAACGCGCCGTGGCGGCCGCGCTCGGCCTTACTTGTGGCGGAACGTGATCCGTCCCTTCGTCAGGTCGTAAGGCGTCATCTCGACATCCACCCGATCTCCGACCATGACCCGGATACGGAATTTGCGCATCTTCCCTGCGGTGTGCGCAATAATCTCGTGCTCGTTCTCAAGTTTCACGCGAAACATCGCGTTCGGCAGCTTTTCGGTGACGGTCCCGCCGAAAACCATCATTTCTTCTTTCGGCAAAGGCAAACGCCCTCCTCTTTTCTGTGAACGGCCCTTTATTCAGGATAGCGGCGGGCCTCGTCAACCGAGACCGTCCGAGCCCGCCCCGCAAACCACAGCGACAACTCTCTCGTCCGGGTCAGGTCGATAGGCTCCGGCCGTCAGTGCGGCCAGGGCAGCGGCGCCGGAAAGTTCAGCCGCCACACCGGCCTCGAACCAGAGCCAGCGCGCCGTCTGCCGCATCGCCTCGTCGTCTACCAGAACGATGCGGTCCACGCCGGCGGCGATGAGTTCGAGGTTGAGCGGTGCCGAGCGGAGCGGTGCCAGCGTGCCAGCCTCGGTCCCGATCCGCTCCAGGGTCACCAGCTTGCCTGCCTTCAGGCTGTCATGGAGCGTCGGGGCGCCGACCGGTTCCACACCGATCACACGGATGGAAGGCTTGAGCGCCTTGAGCACCGTCGCGATGCCGGCTATCAGGCCGCCGCCGCCGACCGCCGCGAGGACCGTATCCGCGTCGGGTACATCGTCGAACAGTTCGAGCCCGACCGTAGCCTGGCCGGCAACCACAGCGGGATCGGCGAACGGGTGCACATAGACCGCGCCTTCCGCCTCTGCATGGGCGAGCGCGGCCTCGTTGGCTTCGTCGAAGACCGAACCCGCCACCCGCACCGCAGCACCCCAGCCGCGCAGCTTCCGCGCCTTCGCTTCAGGCGTCGAGGCCGGCAGGAACACCGTCGCCGGAACGCCCAGAACGGACGCGGCATAGGCGACCCCCAGGCCGTGATTACCGCCCGATGCGGTGGTGAGCCCGCCTGGCGCGTCGAGGCCGAGCGCTTTGTTGAGCGCACCGCGCGGCTTGAACGATCCGGTGACCTGGAGACATTCGAGCTTCAGGAACAACTGCCCGGGCGACGGCGGGTCGCGCAGCGCCTTCGCTTCCAGAACCGGAGTGCGCCGAACGCCGCCCGCAATCCGCTCGACAGCGGCACGGGCCGTCTCAAGACTGACCGCCTCGCCGGTCACCGCTCCGCCAGTTCCATCCATTCGTCCTCGGTCAGGACCGTGACGCCGAGCTCTTCCGCCTTTCGTTTCTTGGACCCCGCCGCCTCGCCGGCAACGACAAAGTCCGTTTTCGCCGAAACGCTCCCGACCACTCGCATCCCGATCTGCTCGGCGCGCGCCTTGGCCTCCCGCCTGCTCAGGGAGGCCAGCGTGCCGGTGAAGACAATCGTCTTGCCGGCAAGATCGCCGGCTTCCGCCTCTGCCCCGGGAGCGACCCCGCCGGCCTCCTCGACCGTTACTTCAGCAGACAGCGCATCGACGATTTCCCGGCTTCGGGGATCGGTAAAGAATGCCACCAGGTCTTCCGCGCGCCCGGCTCCCATCCCGTCGATACCGATCAGCGCATCCCATGCCTCACCGTCACGTGCAGCCGCGGACGCCGCCGCCTCACGCAGCCCATCGAGGCGGCCGTAATGCCGCGCCAGCAATCGTGCATTGCCCTCGCCGATATGGCGGATGCCCAACGCGAAAAGGAAGCGGTCGAACGCCACCACGCGCCGCTCGTCTATTGCCGCCAGCAGGTTGTCCACCGACTGCTCGCCCCATCCTTCGCGCTCCAGCAGTTCGGCGCGCCGCTCCCGCAACCTGAAAATGTCCGCCGGCGTAGAGATCAGTCCATCGGCGAAAAAAGTCTCGATATGCTTGCGCCCGAGGCCTTCGATGTCGAAGCCGCCGCGCGAGACGAAATGCTTCAGCCGCTCCACCGTCTGCGCCCGGCAGACGAGCCCGCCCGTGCAGCGCCGGACGACATCGCCGCCGTCGCGCCGGGCCTCGGAACCGCAAACCGGACATGTCCCGGGCAGGCGGAACGGCGGGGTTCCCTCCGGGCGCCTGTCGAGCCGGACCTCCAGAATCTGCGGAATGACATCGCCCGCACGCTGGATAACGACCGTATCGCCGACGCGAATGTCCTTGCGCTCGATTTCGTCCTCGTTGTGCAGGGTCGCGCGCGAGACCACAACACCGCCAACCGTGACCGGCCGGAGAACCGCGACGGGAGTGAGCGCACCCGTTCGCCCGACCTGGACCGTGATATCCTCCAGAATGGACTCAGCGCGCTCGGCCGGGAACTTGTGCGCGATGGCCCATCGAGGGGCCCGCCCGGCAAAGCCCAGCCGTTCCTGCCAGTCGATCCGATCCACCTTGTAAACGACCCCGTCGATGTCGTAGTCGAGTGCGGAGCGCAACTCTCCGATAGCCCGATGGGCCTCGATGAGGCCGGCCGCGGCTTCCGCCTGCGCCCCGTTCGGCTCGACCTCGAAGCCCCACCCCCTGAGCCGTTCGAGCCATGCGGCGTGGGTCTCGGCCGGGCGCTCGCTGACCTCCCCCCAGCCGTATGCAAAAAAGCGCAGGCGGCGATTCGCCGTCACCGCAGGGTCGATCTGGCGCACGGATCCAGCGGCCGAATTGCGCGGGTTGGCGTAGAGCGGCAAACCCTCCCGTTCCCGTTCATCGTTGAGCCGCAGGAATTCGCCATGCGCCATGTAGATTTCGCCGCGCACTTCCAGAATGTCGGGCGCCGGCCCCGAAAGACGCTTCGGCACGCTTTCGACAGTCTCGATGTTGCGGGTGACGTTTTCACCTTCGCGCCCGTCGCCGCGCGTCGCCGCCTGCGCCAGCCGCCCGTCTTCATATCGCAGCGCAATCGAAAGGCCGTCGATC
>JAJECZ010000321.1 GCA_022821735.1 Alphaproteobacteria bacterium
CGGCGAGAAGGCCTGGATCACCAACGGCCCCTCGGCCGGCCTCTTCATCGTGGTGGCGGTCAAGGGCGAGAGCGCCGGGCGCAAGCGGTTCGGCGCCTTCCTGGTGCCGGCGGACGCGCCCGGCCTTGCGCGCACGGAGGCCGGCGCGGTCGAGTTCCTGCGGCCGACCGGCCATTGCGGCCTCGACCTCCGCGATGTCCGCCTGCCCGCTTCGGCGGAGCTCGGCCCGGACACCGACATCTGGAGCGCGTTCGCCCGGCCGCTGCGCAATGTCGAGGATCTGCTCAAGCTCGGCTCGCAGCGGGGCGCGATGGAAGCGCTGCTCGACGATGCGGCCGACGCCGGGCTCGGGGACGAGGCGGTCGGCGAGCTGGCGGCCCGGCTGGTGTCCTTCGAGGCGCTGGCCGCCTTTCCCGGCCGGGACGACGCCCGCCTGCTCGCGGCGAAGCAGCAGCAGCGCGACTTCCTCGCCGCATTCGAGGCGCTGGACCTGCCCGGCGACCCGGCGCGGGCGGCGCTGATCGCCGACATGAAGGCCTCGGAGACCGTCGCCGGCAGGGTCCACGCCATCCGCCTGGCCGCGCTCGGGCGCGAGGCGCGGGAGGCCGCCGCCCCGGATTCCCCGGCCGGCGCGCGTGCTATAGCCTGAGCCGCGCCCAACGCCGGAGAGGAAGCGCGGAATGAAGCTCGGCCTGTTCTCGATGCCCCTGCATCGACCCGAAAAGCCGTTTCTCCAGACTTTGGAAGAGGACCGCGAGGCGATCCTGCTGGCGGACCGGCTCGGCTATTCGGAGGCCTGGATCGGTGAGCATTTCACCTCGAAGGTCGAGCAGATCACCTCGCCGCTGATCTTCCTCGCGACGCTGATCCGCGAGACGCGCTCGATCCGCTTCGGCACCGGCGTCATCAACGTCCCGCACCATCATCCGGTGACGGTCGCGAGCCATGTCGCCCTGTTCGACAATCTCAGCGAAGGCCGGTTCCTGTTCGGGATCGGGCCGGGCGGGCTGGTGAGCGACGCCGAGATGTACGGCCACCACGATCCGGCGGAGCGCCAGCGCATGATGCTCGCCGCCATCGACATCGTGCTGGAGCTCTGGCGCGGCGAGCCGCCTTACCGCTTCGACAACCCGTGGTGGGACATCGCCATCGACGAGGCGGTCTATCCGCGCCACGGCGTCGGTCTGATCGCCAAGCCCTACCAGGACCCGCACCCGCCGATCGCGATGGCGATGGTTTCGGCGAATTCGGGCTCGGCCGGGGTGTGCGGCGGGCGTGGCTGGATCCCGATCTCGGCCAATTTCATCCCCTCGCGCGACGTGGCGACTCACTGGCCTCTCTATGCCGAGGCGGCGGAGAAGGCGGGCCGGCCGGCGGACCCGTCGGTCTGGCGGGTGGCGCGCAACCTGCTGGTGACGCAAAGCGAGGGGCAGGCAAACGACATCCTCGGCGACCCGGACGGGCTCTTCCATTTCTACTTCCGCTATCTGCGCAGCCTGCGCCGGCTGCCGGAGGTGAAGGCGATCGCAGATGCGCCCGCCGAAGAGCTGAACGAACTGCTCGACGTGGAGGAGGCGGTCGCCGAAATCCCGATCTGCGGCACGGCGAAGACGGTGCTCGACCGGCTGGTCGCGCTGCGCGAGGAGATCGGCGCCTTCGGCACGCTGCTGATCGGGATGCACGACTGGGAGGACCCGGACCTCTGCCGCGCCTCCATGCGCCGCCTCGCCGAGGACGTGCTGCCCGCCTTCTCGCAGCACTGCGCCGCATTGGCAAAACCCGCGCGGCTGGCCTAGGATTCCTGCGACGACAGCGGGCCGATACGGCGAGGGAACGGGCGATGGTTGACAACGACACGCTGGGGCGCGAGGCGCTGCGGATGCACGCGGCCGGGCGGCCCGGCAAGGTGGAGGTGACGCCGACCAAGCCGCTCACCACCCAGTATCAGCTCTCGCTCGCCTACTCGCCCGGCGTGGCCGCGCCCTGCCTCGAGATCGAGAAGGACCCCGGCCTCGCCTACGACTACACCGCCCGGGGCAACATGGTCGCCGTGATCTCCAACGGCACCGCCGTGCTCGGCCTCGGCAATATAGGCGCGCTGGCCTCCAAGCCCGTCATGGAGGGGAAGGCGGTTCTGTTCAAGCGCTTCGCCGACGTGGACGGCATCGACCTGGAGGTGGACACGGAGGACGTCGATGCCTTCATCGACTGCGTGCGCTATCTCGGCAAGAGCTTCGGCGGCATCAACCTGGAGGACATCAAGGCGCCGGAATGCTTCATCGTCGAGGAGCGCCTGCGCGAACTGCTCGACATTCCCGTCTTCCATGACGACCAGCACGGCACCGCGATCATCTCGGCCGCCGGCCTCATCAACGCGCTGCACCTGACCGGCCGGCGCATCCAGGACTGCCGCATGGTGGTGAACGGCGCGGGCGCGTCCGGCATCGCCTGCGTCGAACTGTTCAAGGCGCTCGGCCTGCCGGCGGAGAATGTCGTGCTCTGCGACACGCGAGGCGTCATCTACCGCGGCCGCACCGAGGGCATGAACCAGTGGAAATCGGCCCATGCCATCGAGACCCCGATGCGCACACTCGACGAAGCGATGAAAGGCGCCGACATCGCCTTCGGCCTCTCGGTCAAGGGCGCCTTCACCCGCGAGATGATCGCGTCGATGGCGGAGAAGCCGATCGTCTTCGCGCTCGCCAATCCCGACCCGGAGATCACGCCCGAGGAAGTGCGCGAGGTGCGCAGCGACGCGATTATCTGCACGGGCCGCTCGGACTACCCCAACCAGGTCAACAATGTGCTGGGCTTCCCCTATATCTTCCGGGGCGCGCTGGACGTTCGCGCGACGACGGTCAACGATGCGATGAAGATCGCCGCGGCGGATGCGCTGGCGGCGCTCGCGCGCGAGGACGTGCCCGACGAGGCGGCGGCAGCCTATCCCGGTAAGCGCCTGCAATACGGCCCCGACTACATCATCCCCGTGCCGTTCGATCCACGCCTGATTGTCAATGTGCCGGAGGCGGTGGCGCGCGCCGCCATCGACACCGGCGTCGCGCAGAAACCCATCGAGGACTGGCCCGCCTACCGGGCAGCGCTCGCCGCCCGCCTCGACTCCACGTCGGGCAGCCTCCAGCGCATCTATGCCGAGGTGCAGGCCGCGCCCCGCCGCGTCGTGTTCGCCGAGGG
>JAJECZ010000362.1 GCA_022821735.1 Alphaproteobacteria bacterium
GGCTATGTCACGCTCAAGGACCGCTCGAAGGACATGATCATCTCGGGCGGCACCAACATCTATCCGCGCGAGATCGAGGAGGTGCTGCTGACCCATTCCGGCGTGAGCGAGGTCGCGGTGATCGGCCGGCCGGACCCGGAATGGGGCGAGAATGTCATCGCCTATGTCGTCGCCGCCGGCAGCCGGCCCGACCCGGACGCGCTCGACCGCCACTGCCTGGACCATCTGGCGCGCTTCAAGCGCCCCAAGGTGTACCGCTTCGTGGAGGCGCTGCCGAAGAATAATTACGGCAAGGTCGTGAAGACGGAAATCCGCGATCTGGAGGCGGGCCAACCCGATCCCTGATCCCCCCGAACGACGAAGCCCCGCCGGGGCGGGGCTTCGCGCTCGTTGGGTCCGGGGCCGGATCAGACGCTGTAATACATCTTGAACTCGACCGGATGCGGCGTGTGCTCGAGGGCGTAGACCTCGTTCCACTTGAGGTCGATATAGCCGTCGATCAGGTCGTCGGAGAACACGTCGCCGCGCGTGAGGAAGGACCGGTCGGCGTCCAGGCTCTCCAGCGCCTCGCGCAGCGAACCGCAGACGGTCGGCACGCCTTCCAGCTCTTCCGGCGGCAGGTCGTAGAGGTTCTTGTCCATCGGCTCGCCCGGATGGATCTTGTTGATGACCCCGTCGATGCCGGCCATCAGCATGGCGGCGAAGGCGAGATAGGGGTTGGCGCCCGGATCCGGGAAGCGGACCTCGACGCGCTTGCCGTTCGGGCTCGCCACGTAGGGGATGCGGCAGGAGGCCGAGCGGTTGCGGCTCGAATAGGCGAGCAGCACCGGCGCCTCGAAGCCCGGAATCAGCCGCTTGTAGGAGTTGGTCAGCGGGTTGGAGAAGGCGTTGATGGCCTTCGCATGCCGGATGACGCCGCCGATATAGTGGAGCGCGAACTCGGAGAGGTCCGCGTAGCCGTGGCCGGCGAAGAGCGGCTGGCCGTCCTTCCACACCGACTGGTGGACATGCATGCCGGAGCCGTTGTCGTCGATCACCGGCTTCGGCATGAAGGTCGCCGTCTTGCCGTAGCTGTGCGCCACCATGTGCGTCACATACTTGTAGATCTGCAGGGAGTCGGCGGCCCCGACCAGGGTGCCGAACTTCAGGCCGAGCTCGTGCTGGGAGGGCGCCACCTCGTGATGGTGCTTCTCCATGTCGAGGCCCATTTCGGCCATGGTGGACACCATCTCGGAGCGCATGTCCGCGCCGCTGTCCACGGGCGGGACCGGGAAGTAGCCGCCCTTCACGTCCGGCCGGTGGCCGGGATTGCCCTCGTCGAACTTCGAGCCGGAGTTGTAGGGCCCCTCGTCGCTGTCCAGCATGTAGAAGGTCTTGTTCATCGACACGTCGAAGCGCACGTCGTCGAACACGAAGAACTCGGCTTCCGGGCCGAAATAGGCGGTGTCGCCGATGCCGGCTTCCTGGATGTAGGCCTCGGCCTTCTTGGCCACGGAACGCGGGCAGCGCTCATAGGCCATGCCGGTGGACGGCTCGTGCACGTCGCAGAACATCACCATCGTGTTCTCCGCCATGAACGGGTCCATGACCGCCGTCGTCGGGTCCGGCATCAGGATCATGTCGGACTCGTTGATGTCCTTCCAGCCCGCGATCGACGACCCGTCGAAGAAGATGCCGTCCACGAAGACATCCTCGTCCATGGTCGTCACATACTGGGCGGTATGCTGCCACTTGCCGCGCGGATCGGTGAAGCGCAGGTCCACATGGCGGACATCATTGTCCTGGATTGCCCTGAGCACGTCCTCGGGCGTCTTGCAGTTGAGCGACATGAGATAGGGGCTCCCTCTCTGTTCCGGACGGCGCTCGCGCCTGGGGTTCCTAGATTGCCTCCACGCCGGTCTCGCCGGTGCGGATTCGGATGGCTTCCTCGATCGGATAGACGAAAATCTTGCCGTCGCCGATACGGGCGGTATAGGCCGCCTGCTGGATCGCCTCGACGGCCCGTTCGACCGCGGCGTCTTCCACGACGACCTCGATCTTCACCTTCGGCAGGAAATCCACGACATACTCGGCGCCGCGATAGAGTTCGGTGTGGCCCTTCTGCCGTCCGAAACCCTTCGCCTCCAGCACGGTGATGCCCTTGATGCCGACCTCGTGCAGCGCGTCCTTCACCTCGTCGAGCTTGAAGGGCTTGATGATCGCTTCAATCTTCTTCATCGCCGTCCCGCCGGTGGTTGGCTAATGCCGGTATGTTGCAAAGCACACTCCATGCCAGTCCGCAAGGCCTCGGCAGCCCTTGAAATTCAACGGTTTTTCGACCGCCGGGCATCGGGGTTTGCACATATTTGCGCCAAATGCCGATTCCATAGGCTCTCGCAATGCCTGCCGAACGGGCGGTCAAAGCACGGTCCGGATACGCTCGACCGCGCGCTCGATGTCTTCCTCGCTCGCCGCGTAGGAAAAGCGGATGAAGCCCTCGCCGTGCGCGCCGAAGCTGGTGCCGGCCACGGTCGCGACGCCCGCTTCCTCCAGCATCCGGGCCTGCAGCTCGCGCGCGCTCATGCCGGTGCCCTCGATATTGGGGAAGGTGTAGAACGCGCCCCCCGGGTCGACGCAGCGGAAGCCCGGAAGCTGGTTGAGCGCGCGCACGATGATGCGCCGGCGCGTGTCGAACGCCCGGCGCATGGTTTCCACGGCGTCCTGCGGCCCGTTCAGCGCGGCGATGCCGGCATGTTGCGTGGCCGCGTTGACGCAGGAATGGCAGTTGACGGCCAGCCGCTCCACCAGCGGGAAGAGCGCCTTCGGCCAGACGCTGTAACCGAGCCGCCAGCCGGTCATCGCATAGGTCTTGCTCCAGCCGTCCAGCAGGATGGTGCGCTCGCGCAGGCTCTCATAGCCGAGCAGCGAGACATGCTCATTGTCCTCGTAGAGCAGCCGGCTGTAGATCTCGTCGGAGAGCACTGCGACATGCGGATGGTCCTCGAGCCCGGCCACCAGCCTGTCCATCTCCGCCTTCGGCACGACGCCGCCGGTCGGGTTGGCGGGGCTGTTGAGGATGAGCAGGCGGGTCGCGGGGCCGATCTGCGCCAGCACCTCGTCGGCGGAAAACGCGAAGCCGTTCTCCTCGTGCAGCGCCATGGCGACGGGCGTGGCGCCGGTATATTCGATCATCGACTCGTAGATCGGGAAGCCGGGGTTCGGATAGACGATCTCGGCGCCGGGTTCCCCGAACATCATGATCGCGAAGAACATGGTGGGCTTCCCGCCCGGCAGGATCATCACCAGGTCGGGATCGACCTCGACGCCCCGGAACCTTGCTATGTCCGCCGCCACCGCCTCGCGAAGCGCCGGGATACCATTGGCCGGGGTGTAGCCGTGATGCCCGTCGCGCAGCGCCTGCGCCGCCGCTTCGACGACATGGGGCGGCGTCTTGAAGTCCGGCTGCCCGATGCCGAGATTGACGATGTCGCGGCCTTCCGCCTGCAGCTTCGCCGCCCGGGCGAGCACCTCGAAGGCGGTCTCGGTTCCCAGTCGGTCCAGGTTGTCGGCAAGGCGGAGCATGGCGGCCGGTATCCCCTGTTGGCGGAAGGCGCCGGACTATGTCCGAAACCGGAATCCGCCGCAATGCCCCGGCGGCGGATTCGG
>JAJECZ010000238.1 GCA_022821735.1 Alphaproteobacteria bacterium
GGTGGGGGTGCGATCATGAAGCGCAAGCCACCGGCGCTCAGGAACATCGGGATTGATCTCAACGCCCGGTCCATTGAGCGTTTCAGCTGCGACTATCCGGTCGAGCTTCACCACGGCTGCGCCCACGAGTTCCTGTCCGGCTTCGACTTCCAGGGCGACGAACTGGTCTACGCCGACCCGCCCTATGTGCAATCGGTGCGGCGTTCGCAGCGCCGCTACCGTTTCGACTACACTGACGACGACCATGTGGAGCTGATCCGGCTTCTGCGTTCGCTGCCGGCCCTTGTGATGATCTCCGGCTATCCGAGCCGTCTCTACGACGAGCACCTCTGCGACTGGCGCTCGATCTCGCTCCAGGTCAACAACCAGTCCTGCGTGGTGACGGAGAAGCTGTGGTTCAACTTCGCGCCGGGCCGGCTGCACTGGCACAGCTATGCGGGCCGGAACTTCACCGACCGCCAGCGTATCAAGCGCAAGGCGGCGAACTGGACGAGAATGTATGGGGCGATGCCGCCGGCCGAGCGCCTGGCGGTCCTGGCGGGGATCATGGCGGCGGAGGCGGAGGAATGAGCGGGGTGGACCCGTCCGACCCGGAAGCTGTCCGCCGTCGGCTTGACGGGCTCCGCTCGGAATTCGCGAACCTGGTCTCCGGCGGCGGCCTGCTGCGGGGCGTCGCTTCCCTGTTCCGGGAGTTGTTCGGACTTGTCGGGACGCAGTCGGCGATCATTGACGCGCTTCAGGGCAAACTCACCGAGGAAGCGGCGAAGGTTAGCGCGCTTCGCGACCAGGTTGCCCGCTACGAGCGTCAACGGTACGGCCGGAGCTCGGAGAAGCGCCGCAATGCCGGCACCGCCTCCGAAGGTGGTGCTTCCGATGGTGCCGCAACGCCGGATGCCGGGGAGGATGAACCCGAAGCCGAAAGGAAAGGCGAGGCCGAAAAGAAAGCCGAAAAGAAGCCCCAGGGCGGCGTCAAGGGGCGCAAGAAGGATCGCGACGGTTCCGTCAACGGCGCCGGGCTGCGCTTCGGCCCCGAAGCGACGGTGATCGACATCGATGTGATGCCGCCGGAGATCGAGGGGCTGGCGGAGGATGACTTCGACATCATCTCCGAGCGGGTTTGCTGCAAGCTGGCATCGGTGCCGATCCGCCACGTGGTGCTGCGTTACCACTACAAGAAGGCGAAGATCAGGTCCTCCGGCGCCCTGGTCTGCGCCCCGGCCGTCGAGGGGGTTTTCAAGCATTCCTGTGTGGATGTCTCCTTCGTCGCCGGAATGCTGGTCGACAAGTTCGCCTGGCATCTCCCCCTGTACCGCCAGCACCAGATGCTGGGAGAGAGCGGCATCACCGTCAGCCGCAAGTCGTTGAGTGGCTGGGCCAACCGGGCGATCTCGCTGCTGGAGCCGGTGTTCGAGGCGCAGTGGCGCTCGGTCCTGGAAAGTTCCGTCATCGTCATGGACGAGACCCCGGTACGGGTCGGCCGCGACCCGGACAAGCCGGGCCGGATGAAACAGTGCTATTACTGGCCGGTGCTCGGCGACCGGGACGAGGTTGTGTTCCACTTCGCGCCCTCCCGCGCCCACCACCATGTCGAGCGGTTCCTCGGCGATTTCGAGGGCACGCTGGTCAGCGACGGCTACGGCGCCTACGAGGCTTACGCCGCGGCGCGGGGGGAGGCGGTGAAGCAACAAAATTGCTGGTCAAATGTTGCGGTCATTCTTATGTTGCGGTGGCCAAAAAAAGTCAGGTTAGACAGCGGCATCGCTGGAATCTCCGCAACATTTCATTTTGAACGCCACCCGAATTCTGTGGCCGGTTTTCCGGCCACGACTGTCGGGCATCCATTCTTCTGCTCCCTCCCATTTGCCCTGCCCAGGCGCCCCGAGGCGACGCAGGTGCCGGGCTGTTCACACTGCCGCACATCTATCGCGGAGCGACGAAGTGCGGTGAGCCGGAACCGTGATCCGGGGATCGGGATTCTCCCGCTCACCGCAACATAATTTTTCGGCTCAGAGCTCGTCGAGGAAAGCCATCAGCCCCTTGTCCTCCTTCCACGGGCGATCCGGCCCGGGCTCCGCCGCATCGCACAACGCCATCGCCCTGGCCTTCATCCCGAGATCGATCTCGGCGTAGATGTTGGTGGTCTCAAGGCTGACATGGCCGAGCCAGGCCCGGATCGTGTTGATGTCAACCCTGGACTGAAGCAGGTGGCATGCGCTCGAGTGGCGAACGATGTGCGGCGTTACGCTCCTCCCTTCGAGCGCAGGCACGCGGGCGGCACAACGTTCCACGAGCCGATAGATGCCGAAGCGCGTATAGGGCCGCTGATACCGGCTCAGGAAGACGGCGTCGTTGGCGGAGCGCCCCTTCACCAGTTCGGCGAGCACGCCTTCGGTCCACGGCCAGAGCGGACACTGGCGCCGTTTCCTGCCCTTGCCGTGGAGGGTCACGAGCGCGTGCTGCCCATTGATCATTCAGCTACTAGACAATCGCGGTCTTCCGGGC
>JAJECZ010000088.1 GCA_022821735.1 Alphaproteobacteria bacterium
GGGCACACTGCTGAATCCAACCTTTCCCGCGGCGTGCTTCTGGCGCCTGTCGGCCGGGATGCTGGTCTCCGAGCTGATGTTCCGGGTGCTGGCGCGCATTGCCCCGGACCGGGTGCCGGCAGATTCGGGCTCGATGCCGACCTGGCAGTTCTATGTGAACGGCGTGCGCCCGGACGGCGAGGCGTTCGCACTGCACCAGCACGCCTTCGGGGGCATGGGAGGGCGGCCAGGCGATGACGGGCTCGCCTCGGTGAGCTTTCCCTACAATGTACGCGACGTTTCCATCGAATGGTCGGAGATGGAGACGCCGGTGCTGTACGAGGCACGTGAGCTCATCCCGGACTCGGGCGGCGCGGGCGAGTTTCGGGGCGGCCTCGGTCAGGAGCTGATCCTGAAGGCATATGACGGGCGGGTCGGGAAGAGCGAGCCGCTGGTACTGTCGGGCTCGGCCGGGCGCATGCGCTTTCCTCCGCGCGGGCTGCTCGGCGGGGCGGACGGCTCCTACGGGGCAATCGAGGTGAACGGAGAGGCAATTGCGCCGTCGAGTTCACCGAACATAACCTTCCGCGAGGGCGACACGGTTCGCCTTCGGCTGCCGGGCGGCGGCGGACATGGCGACCCCGCAAGGCGCAGCCGGGACCGCATTGAGGCGGACCTCCGGGCCGGATATGTAACGCGGGAAGGAGCGCGGCGTGATTACGGTTACGAATAGGCCACGGCCGCGCAAAATCATCGCTGCCTGAGATCGCCATGATCGGTGGAAAGAGGAAATGGTGCCGCGCGAGGGTCTCGAACCCCCGACCTGCCGATTACAAATCGGCTGCTCTACCGACTGAGCTAGCGCGGCGTCCAGCTTATTCTACCCGGTCGCCGCCGGCGGCGAAACGGCCCGCCTGCTCTTGCGAAGGCGGGGGCGCCGCCCCGCCGGTGCGCGGGGACAGGCGGGGTTGGGACGACACAAAGCCATATTTCAGTATTTTTTCCCATTCAATTCTAGCCGTTAGCCCCGAAGAAGGAAAAACTTCCTCACAGGGGCTTGTAATTCGGAAGAAACAATACAAGTATAAAAAGCGAACACAAAACCGGAGGCGGTCAACCAGGGGCCGCTTTTGCGGGGCGTTCTTCTGCTTTGGGCGTCCCGCTTCCCCCGAACCTGGATCATGCCGGGCGTGTTCCGTTCCGGGTGCAGACCCGGCGCACAGGACAGGTGCGCCCGCGATAGGCGGGGGCCGCCGCAACCCGAAAGGAGACACGACCCGTGACCGACCTTCGCCCCCAACCGGCCTCCGAGCCGGCGATGCGCCCCGCCCCTCGCGCGCGGGCGCGGGCAATCAGGCGCGCGAACCGCGCCGGCGCCGACGCGCGCCCCCGCCCGCGCGCGATACGCGCGAAACAGGGTCACTCCCCCCATCGTCGCCCCCGCGAAGGCGGAGGCCGGGGTGACGGAGGAGGCGACGGCAGGGAGGCCGCCATGGCTCGCGAAACGACCCCTCGAACCGGCGGCAGCCGTTGGAGTACGAGCCCGGAACATGACAAAACATGACATTTCATGACACTTCGCAAGGGTTCTGCCGCGCCGGATACGAGATGGGGCGGGATGTGCGCATACAGCAGCCGCTACGGCGCCCCCTTTGCGGTTCCGGCGAAACTGCGGCGGTAGCGGCCGGGCGTGGTGCCGACCAGGCGGCGGAAATGGTGGCGGAGCGTCTCGACGGAGCCGAAGCCCGCCTCGGCCGCGAGCCGTTCCATGGGGAGTTGCGTCGTCTCCGCAAGCTCGCGGACGCGGGCCACGCGCTGGCGAATGAGCCACTCGCCGGGCGTCGTCCCGACGGTCTCCCGGAAGCGTCGCTGGAAGGCGCGAAGGCTCATGCCGGCCCGGCGCGCCAGATCGGCCGCGGTCAGCGGCTCGTCGAGATGGGCCGGCAGCCAGTCGAGCAGGGCGGCCAGCCGGCCGTTGCCGGCCTCGCGGGCGATCGGCGTCGCCACGAACTGCTGCTGGCCGCCGTCCCGGTGCGGCGCCAGCACCAGCCGGCGGGCAACATCGTTCGCGACCGCCGCCCCGTGATCCTGCCGCACAATGTGCAGGCAGAGGTCGAGGCCGGCGGCGCTGCCGGCCGATGTCAGGACTGGGCCCTCGTCCACATAGAGGACATCCGGGTCAACGCGGATTTCCGGGTAGCGCCGGACCAGCAATTCCGTATAGCGCCAATGGGTGGTGGCCCTCTTGCCATCGAGCACGCCGGCGGCGGCCAGCACGAAGACGCCCGAGCAGATGGAGACCAGCCGCCCGCCTCGTTCCGGAACGCGCTTCAGCGTCTCCAGCAGGGGTGTGGGTACCGGGGCATCGGCAGCCCGCCAGCCCGGCACGACGACAGTGTCGGCGCGCTCGATCAGGCCCAAATCGTAGGGCGCCTCAACGGCGAGGTTCCCGGCCGCGCGCAAAGGGCCGGGCTCGGCGGCGCAGACATCGAAGCGGTACCAGGGGCGGTCCAGCTCCGGCCGGGGAAGGCCGAAGATTTCGTAAGTGCAACCGAATTCGAAGGTGCAGAGGCCGTCATAGGCGAGTGCGACGACGCGCGAGTGGGGTGGATGGTCCGGCATTCTGGCGCGATCTTACCGAAAATGGGCAAAAGCGCCACGGGACACGCCCGCAATTGGGCTCATCATGGAC
>JAJECZ010000008.1 GCA_022821735.1 Alphaproteobacteria bacterium
AAGGGCAGAAGCACGATCGAGCCCGTGGTGCGCCGCTCTTCGAGAGCGCGGTGGACTTCGGCCGCCTCTCGCAGCGGATAGCGGTGGCGGACGGTGGCCGGCACAGCCCCCGACGACATGACGTCGAACAGCTCCTTCGCCGAAGCCACAAGGTCCTCGCGTTCCTCCATGTAGTGCATGATCGCCGGGCGGGTGACGAACAGCGAGCCGCGCGCGCCGAGCTCCACCACATCCACCGGGTCCGGCGCGCCCGAGGCATGGCCGTAGCTCGCCATGATGCCGAGCGGGCGCAGGCAGTCGAGCGAGCGGGTGAAGGTGTCCCTGCCGATGCTCTCATAGACCACCGGGCAGCCCTTGCCGTCCGTCACCTCCATCACCAGCGGCACGAAGTCCTCGCGCGAATAGATGGCGACGTGGTCGGCGCCGTGGGCCCTGGCAAGTTCGGCCTTCTCGTCGGTCGAGACCGTACCGATCACGGTCGCGCCCAGATGCTTCGCCCACCGGCAGAGGATCAGCCCCATGCCGCCGGCCGCCGCATGGACCAGCACCGGGTCGCCCGGCTGTACCCGGTAGGTCCGGCGCAGGAGGTACTGGGCGGTCAGGCCCTTGAGCGTCATGCCGGCGGCGTCCTCGTCGGAGATGCCGTCCGGCAGCTTCACCAGCCGCCTCGCCGGCATCACGCGGCGCTGGGCGTAGGCGCCGTGCGGCGGGCTGGCGTACGAGACCCGGTCGCCGACCGCGCATTCGGTGACGCCCTCGCCTATCGCCTCCACGGTGCCCGCGCCCTCGATGCCCAGCACCATGGGAAGCGGCGGCACCGGCCAGGGATGCGGCATGTCGCGCCGGTTGTAGGTGTCGATATAGTTCACCCCGATGGCGCCGTGCCGGATCAGCGCCTCGCCCGGCCCCGGCTCGCCCGCCGGCCAGTCCTCCCAGCGGAAGACGTCGGGCGGACCCTTCTCGTGGATGACGGCGGCCTTGTTGCTCATGGCTTTCCCCCGATGGTTCGTCCCGCGGCCTCGTCAGGCCTGCGCCTCGATGGCCTCCATGTCCTCGTCGGAGAGGCCGAAATGGTGGCCGATCTCGTGGACCAGCACATGGCGCACGATATGTTTCAGGTCCTCCCCCGTCTCGCACCAGTAGTCGAGGATCGGACGGCGGTAGAGGAAGACATAATCCACGTCTTCCGCACTCGCCGAGCCGGTCTTCTGGTCCAGCGAGACGCCGCGGTAAAGGCCCAGCAGGTCGAACGGGCTCTCCAGCTCCATCTCGCGCTCGGTCTCCTCGTCCGGGAACTCGTCCACGCGGAAGACGATGTCGGCCGTCAGCCGGCGGAACGATTCCGGCAGCTCGGCATAGGCGGCCTCGGCCCAGGCGGCCAGCTCGTCGAGGCTCGGCGGATGGACAGGTGCGGTTCTCTCAGGCATCGTCGGACGGCAGAGGGCACACGGTTTCGGAGGCGCGGATCATGGCCGAAAAGCTCACCGGTAGCGAGCGGCGGGAAGCGCTGGCGGCGCTTGAAGGCTGGAGCGAGGTCGAGGGCCGGGACGCCATCCGGCGCAGCTTCGGGTTCGAGGACTTCACCGCGGCCTTCGCCTTCATGGCGCGCTGCGCGCTCGCCGCCGAGCGCATGGACCACCACCCCGAATGGTTCAATGTCTACAACCGCGTCGAAGTCACCCTGGCCACCCACAGCGCCGGCGGCGTGACGGAACTGGATGTGCAGCTGGCCGCGTTCATGAACGCGGCTGCCGGTTCGGGGTGAGTGGACCGCAACTCACTCCGGAAACATCCTTTCCCGCGTGATGACAAGTTCCGGGACCCTCGCGTGATGCGTGTTCTTCATCTCGACCTGGATGGCTTGGAAGCCATACTTGCCGACCAAGTCTTCAATTTCATCGGACCTGTCATAGGTCATGAGGAAGGCCGCCTTCGTTTCCGCCAGTAGGGTAAACAGGCGCGCGTGGTCGATCTCGTTGTGGGCGTAGAGGCGTTGGCCGGCCCGTTTCCCGCCGGCGTTATAGGGCGGGTCCACGAATAAGACGGCGCCCGCAGGCATGCCCTCCAGAAGCGCCATCCCGTCGCTCTCGCTGAATTCAATGCGACCCGCATTGTCTGCAACAGCTGAAAGCCGCCCGGCGAGCGTCCCTGGATACCAGCGCGAGGCGAGGCCCATCCCGCACTCTCCCGACCGGATTAGGGACGCGCCCGGCGCGAGGATGCCGCCACGGCGGGTGCGGTTGAGGACGAGCGTGCGGAATCCGTGTTCCAGCACGTTTGCCGGCACCTGCCGCGACAGGGCGTCCACCGCCTCCCGGGTCGGCTGGAACCCTCGGACCATCTCGCACAGCTCGGGACCGTGGCGGAGGGCGGCGTGCCAGAAGGCGGCGACGTCGCGGTCCAGCTCCACCATCAGGCAGCGGTCCACAAGCCCTTCCATGACCGCCGTCAGCGAGACGATACCGCCGCCGGCGAAGGGCTCGACGAGCAGCTTCGGCCGGGGCTCGATTGCCTTCAGCCAGTGGCGGATATGGGGGATGAGCCATGTCTTGCCGCCCGGATAGCGCAGCGGGCTGCGCTGCGGCACCGAGGCCACATTGACCGCCGGGATGGGCGAAACCGGAATCGGGTCCGCAGGCGCCGGAACCCGGCTCAGAGCAGTCGAGGACCCGCCCCCACCGGCGTCTGGACAGCTCTTTCCCTCGCTCATGGCGTCCGGTTAGCATGAACGGGAGAAGGGCGGCGAGCGGAATCGGGGATGCCGCCCTGCCCCTGGGGACCTGCCGCGCCTTTCTAGAAGAAGATGTAGGAGCGGACCACGACGTTCTTGCGGCAACGCGCGTCGGCCGGCGCCGTCGGGTCGATGCAGGCCGAGTGGAAGGACCAGCGCGAAACGGAGCCGTCCGTGACGGAGTCGTAGCATTTCAGCATCGACACTTCCGTCGGCGTCTGCCGCGGGAACCAGTACCACTCATGGTCCGGCCGGTAGGTGAAGCGCGTGGTCTCCCCGACCCGGTCGTCGTAGATGCGGTAGTTGTTGATATAGGGCTGGTCGGCGAAGGACGGCCAGGCGCAGAGCACGAAGGGGAACTGCTCCACCGTCTCCATCGGCTTGGCGAGGTTGATCGACATGAACCGCCGCGACATCTTCGCGTCGGCCTCCGCCTCCGTGTAGTGCTGCGTGCGCCCGAAGTTGCGCAGGTTCTTCGTCAGCAGCTCGCGGCAGCGCACGCGCCCGCTATTGTCGTTCAGGTCGTTGTGCACGAGGTTGACATAACGCGCATTCACTCCGGGATTTTTTGCATCCTGGTCTTCCGTGCGGTCGCCCTGATAGTCCTTGTCGAACACGTCGTGGTTGTAGACCAGCGCGTCGGTGGCATCCGGGAAGAACTCGAGCAGGAGCTTCTCGATCTCCGGGTAGAACACGCGCTCCACTTCCGCCGAGTCGTAGAAGTTGGCGCATCTGGACTCGAGATGCGCCAGCGACACGCCGAGCCTGTCCATGCATTCGGGGCTGTCGGGTGCAAGGCCCGGATGGTATTCGCCGATCCGGCGCGCATCGCGCAACACCTGCGGGAAGTAGAGGCTGCGGTCCCTGAGCTCGTCTTCGGCCTTGCGCAGCATGTCCGCCTCGGCCTTGCGCGCCGGGTCCCGCCAGAGCGCGTTCGACGGCACGATGGAATAGGACGGGTGTTCGTAAACGGTGTAGCGCAACGGCAACGCCACGCCGCCTTCGGGAACTTCGAAACCGTTGGCGCGGATATAGTCCAGGCATTCCTCATATTCGCGGAAGCCCGGGCCCCACTTGGTCTCGATCGGGCCCGGAGGCGCATTGTCGAGCCGGTCGATCAACGCTTGGCTGTGCCCTTCGGCGATCTGCTGAAGCGCCGCCTCCAGCGCCGCGGTGGTTCCGGCATCCCCGTCCCGGTCGAAAGACATGTAGGAGAGGCCGCCATTCGCGGCGATGGGCGGCGGCTGGCCCTCCGTCAGCTGGAGCGGCGGCACATAGGCCGGCGACTCCGCATCCGCCGCAACCCGGTTCCCGATGGCTTGCTGCCCGTCCATGACATGCTCTCCGGATAAGGATTTCCCATCGTGGCACAGGGCCTGTGCATTTTCCAGAGCGGGGCCGCCCTCAGGCGATGCGGCCCTCCTTCATCGCCTCCTCGGTGAAGACGAGGCCGTGGCCGGGCGTCTCCGGGGCGCGCACGATGCCGTTCTCCACGAGCGGCGGGTCGGCGAACAGGTCCTGCATCAGCCCCATGTCCTCGAGGATCAGCCCGTTCGGGATCGAGGCCATGAGCTGGATCATCAGTTCGGGATAGAGGTGCGGGGCGATGGTCATGCCCCAGGTGTCCGCAATCGCCGCCGTCTTGCGCAGGTCCGTCAGCCCGCCGCGCACCACGTCCGGCTGGAGGATCGGCAGCTTCGGGTTTTCGAAGAAGGGCTTGAGGTCGTAGCGCGTCATGTGGCTCTCGCCGCCGACGACCCGGAGGTCGAGCGCGTCCGCAATCCGGAAGTAGCCGGCGAAATCGTCCGGCACGACCGGCTCCTCCAGCCAGTAGACGTCGAACTGCTCCAGCTTGCGGCCCTGCAGGATGGCGTGGTCTGCGGTCCAGGCCATGTTGACATCGACCATGATGTCGATCTCCGGCCCGACCGCCTCGCGCACCCGGCGGACATGCTCCAGGTCCTGGGCGTCCGTCCAGGCGTGGCCGACCTGCATCTTGACCGCCGGGTAGCCCTCGGCCTTGAAGCGCAGCGCCTTTTCCACCATCGCGTCCGGCTCGAGCCCCCGCCACACGCCCGAGCCGTAGGCGGGCGCCTCCGCGCGGTAGTGGCCCCAGAGCCGGTGCAGCGGCATCCCGGCGGCCTGGCCCACAATGTCCCAGAGCGCGACATCGACGGCCGAAAGCGCCAGCACCGGCGCCCCGCCGCGCCCGTCCGCCAGCGATGCGGTCCAGAGCTCGCGCCAGATCGCCTCGACCTCGCTCGCATCGCGCCCGATCAGGTGGGGCACCATCGTCTCTTCCAGGCACTCCTTCACCGTGCGGAAGCCTTCGCGCAGATAGAGCTGGTAGCCGAGCCCGACATGGCCCGAGCGCGTCTCGATCTCGACCGCCAGCACATTGCGCTCCCGCGCA
>JAJECZ010000132.1 GCA_022821735.1 Alphaproteobacteria bacterium
CGGCAGCCCGCCTGCCTTTTAGCGCCGACGGGCCGGAGTCCGCCGGGCGGGGCGGCGGCCGCGCCTGCGCTTGAAGCCGTTGCGCTTGAGGAAAATCCGCACCGTGCCGTATCCGAAGGTAAGGCCCCGCTCCCTGAGCGCGGCGCGCAGGGCGTTGATGGGAAGCTCCGGGTCGTCCGCCAGCAGGGCGAGGATCGCGCCGCTCGCGGCCTCGATGCGCCAGGAGCGGCGGTCGCCGCCCGTCTTCCGCGGCCGCGCGTCGCCCCGCTCGCGCTCCAGCCGGCGCCAGCGCACGATGCTGGCCACGCCGACATCGAAGGTCTCCGCCGCCTCGACGAAGGTCATCCCCCCCGCCATCGCCGCCAGCACCCGGTTCCGCAGTTCGACAGGCAACGCTTTCGGCATCTCCCCCGGACCTCCCCGACTGACGGACGGAGAATGGAACAAAAAAAAGAATATTGTAAATACGATAGCCGGCTAGGGCGGGCGACAGCCTCGGTTTCACCAGCCTCTTGACAACAGTCTTGTTGCCAACGATATTGTTGCCAATAAAACTGTTGGGAATGGCGCGATGCTGCGAAAGGGCGGGAGCAACTGGGTCGAGGGAGACAGCTTCTTCGACCGGGAGGTCGAACTTGAGATCCTGATGGATCGCATGCGGGACGGAAATCACACCCTGGTGACCGCGCAACGGCGCATGGGCAAGACGAGCCTCGTGCGGGAACTGCTGCGGCGCCTGGTGGAGGGTGGCGAATTCGAGACCGTCTTCGTCGATCTGGAAGCCGCCCTGGACCCAGCCGACGCCATCGCCGAGACCGCGGTTCGCGCGCGGCCCGTGAGCGGGGCATGGAGGCGGATCGAAGCCGGTTTCGCCAACATCCTGAAAGAAGTCGGGGGCAGGGTCGAGGAGTTGTCGGTTTCCGACCTGAAAGTGAAACTGCGGGCCGGAATCGACGCCGGCAATTGGCCCCAGAGAGGCGATGCGGTCTTCGCGGCGCTCGCCGGCAGCGCCCGGCCGGTCGTGCTCGCCATCGACGAACTGCCGATCCTCGTCAACCGGCTCCTCAAGGACGACAGCGGCCGAATCACGCCGGAAGGCAGGAAGGAAGCGGATGCCTTTCTGAGCTGGCTGCGCCGGAACGGGCAGGCCCATCGGGGAGGGATAACCATGATCCTGTCCGGCAGCGTCGGCCTCGAACCGCTTCTCGAACAGGCCGGGCTGAGCGCCCACGCCAACATCTTCTCCGCCTACGACCTGAAGCCCTGGGACGAAGACATAGCGGTATCGTGCCTATCGGAGCTTGCCGGGACCCACGAGGTCGACCTGCCGCACGGGATATGCCGGGAAATGTGCCGCAAGCTCCGCTGCTGCATCCCCCACCATGTGCAGATGTATTTCGACAAGCTCCACGACCGTCTCCGGCACGCAGGCCGGCAGGCCGCCACGGAGGAGGATGCCGAACGGGTCTATCTGCACGAGATGCTGAGCGTCCGGGGCCAGACGGACCTTCAGCACTATGAGGACCGGCTGAGGACGATACTCGGGACGGCGGGCTGTCCGGTCGCCATGGAGATATTGACCGCGACCGCTGTCGATGGCTGCCTGGACGGTGGCGCCATCGACCGTTACCGGGCCTATTTCACGGCCGCGGCCGGGAATGCCGGACCGGGCGGTCCGACGGTCGATAATGTGCTGCACATCTTGCTCCATGACGGCTATCTGGAGCCGCAGGACAGCGGCTACCGGTTTACGTCAGGGCTTCTCGAAGACTGGTGGCGAAACCGCTGGGGCGGAAGCTTCCGCCCCGTCATCGACGACGGGTGGCGGAGCGGGGGAGCGGGCCGGTGACCGCCAGGAAATACAATCCGGGGTTCCTGTCCGACGACGAGCTCGTTGCGACCTTTTGCGTGCGGACCGGAGAATTCGATTCGATCGTCGAAACGCTCCGGGAATGCGACGGAAACTCCAACACGCACCAGATCGTCATCGGGCCGCGCGGCAGCGGCAAGACGAGCCTGCTGCTGCGGGTCAAAGCCGAGATAGTCCGGGACGACGGGCTCGCCTCGCGCTTCTTCCCGGTGGTCTTCGCGGAAGAGAGCTACGAAGTCTCGACCGCCGGCGAATTCTGGCTCGAATGCCTGTCGCGCCTGGCCGATCAAGCGCCGCGAAGAGACGACGGCCCCGATCTGCGGCGCACTTTCGAGGAGCTGCGGACCGTCCGGGACGACCGGCTGCTCGGGGACCGCTGTGTCGGCGCCCTGCAGGACTTCGCGGACCGCGAAGGCAAGCGCCTGGTGCTGTTCGTCGAGAACCTGAACATGATGTTCGGGGACATGGCGGACGAAGATGCCGGATGGAAGCTGCGCCACACGCTCCAGAACGAGCCCCGGATTGTCCTGCTGGCGAGTGCGACCAGCCGGTTCGACGAGATAGACAATCCCGGCAGGGCCTTCTACGACCTCTTCCGGGTGCTGTTCCTGCGTCCTCTGGATACCGGCGGCTGCGCGACCCTCTGGCGGAAGGTGTCGGGCCAAGGCAGGGCGCCGCAGACGATCCAGGCATTGCGGATTCTCACCGGCGGCAACCCGCGGCTGCTGACCATCGTGGCCCGCTTCGGGGCGAAGCTCTCGTTCCGCGAACTGATGGCCGACCTCCTGAACCTCGTGGACGACCATACGGAGTATTTCAAGAGCCACCTCGATGCGCTACCCGCCCAGGAACGCCGCGTCTATCTGGCCCTCGCCGACCTCTGGAAACCTGCAACGGCGCGCGAAATCGCGGACCGGGCGCGGCTCGATACAAGCAAATGCAGCGCGCACCTCGCGCGCCTGGCCGGTCGCGGCGTGGTCGAGACAACGGGCGGCAGCGCGCGGCGCAAGCTCTATTACCTCGCCGAGCGGCTCTACAACATTTACTACCTGATGCGCCGGGCTCGCGGGCCCGCGCCCCTGATCAAAGCGTTGGTCCGCTTCATGGAAGGATATTACTCGGCGGACGAGTTGAAGGAATTCGGGGTCCGGATCGCGAGGGAAGCGCTGGAAATCGACGGCAAGGACCTGCCGCATTACCGGACCGTATTCTGGCAACTGGTCCAACTCCCATCCCTGGCGGCGCACCGCGACGAATTGCTATCGCATACGCCAGCCGCTTTCGCCGAAAGGACGAGTGGCTATTCCGCCCCTGGCGCGCGTCCGACACCGGCCAGGGAGCTGTTCGAGAAAGGCCACGCCTTGGCCGAGAGCGGCCGTGTAGAGGAAGCGCTGATTGCCTGGAAGGAATTTGTGCGCCGTTTCGAGGGAAGCGAAGCGGCGGACCACCGCAACCAGGTCTCGCTGGCGCTCTTGAATATGGGGACGGCGTTCAGGCAACTGAACCGCGCCGAAGAGGCGCTTGCGATCTGGGACGACGTCGCGCGGCGCTTCGGGGGCAACCGGGGGCCGGCAATACCTCATGCCGTTGCAACGGCCATGCTCAGAAAAGCGTTTCTGCACACCGAGGAGAACCGACCGCTGGAAGCGCTGACCGCCTGCGACGAAGTCCTGCTGCGTTTTCGGGAGATGCAGATCGAGTCGTTTCAGGGCCTGCTCGCGAACGCGCTGGTCGGTAAGGGCGTTGCGCTCATGGCATTGAACCGCCCGAACGAGGCTTTGGCCGCCTGCGACGAACTTTTGGGGCGCTTCGGCGCGAGCACGGCGCCCGCATTGCCTGTCGAGGTCGCCTCAGCCATGGCCGGCAGAGGCTCCGCGCTTGCCGCCCTGGGCCGTCTCGATGCTGCCATGGCCGCATGGGACCAACTGGCGGAGCGCTTCGGCGACAGCACAACTCCAAACATCGTCGACCAAGTCGCCGCGGCGCTCGGCAACAAGGCGGCTGCTCTTTACCAGATCGGCCACCCGGAAGAAGCGCTCGCCGCATGGGAAGAGATCCTGCAACGCTACCCGGATGACGAGCGGCCGATGAGGCGAGAGTCGACCGCCGCCGCCTTGTTGAACAAGGGTAATATCCTCGGTCTGTTGGACCGCCGGGAGGAGGCGCTAACTGTATGGGGTGAGTGCGCACAGCGCTTCGGGTCCGGCCCGAACGAGCAGGAGCCGGTCGCATTGGCTCTTATGAACAAGGGCATGGCGCTGTTTCAAACGGACCGACCGGAGGAGGCATTGGCTGCCTGGGGCGACATCATCCAGCGCTTCGGCACGAGCGACCGGCCCCAGGTACGTGCGATTGTCGTCAAAGCCTTCACTCAAATGGGTTCCTTGTTGGAGCAATTGGGCCGGCTGGAAGAGGCTCTGGGTGTTTGGGAAGAGGTCGAACGGCATGTCGGAGCCAGAAAGGAACCGGAGTTTCTGGAACTGGCCGCCGGCTCGCTCGTCAACAGGGGCGCCACACTCGTTGAACTCGGCCGGCTGGAGGAGGCGCTGGCCGTTTTCGACCGGGCGGTCGAGCAGGGCGGCGCAAGTGGTGAAACTGGCATGATCCATACGGTTGCAAACGCTCTCCTCAACAAGGGTGTCGTGCTCTGGACCCTGGACCGGGCCGAGGAAGCCATGGCAGCCTGGAACGAGTTGGTACGCCGCTGTGGAACCAGCTATGAGCCTGCGATCCTCAAGCAGGTGGCGGGCGCGCTTGTCGGTAAGGGCGCCGCGCTGGCCGGCACGGGACGGATGGAAGAAGCGCTCGCGGCCTTCGACGAGGCTCTCCATCGCTTTGGAGCGGACGCCGGATCGACTTATCTGGAAGAGGTGACGGCAGCTTCGGTGAACAAGGCTTTCGTGCTGGCCTTTATGAACCGCGCGGAAGAAGCGCTGGCGGTCTGCGAGGAAGTTGTCCGGCGTTTCGGGGCCAGCCTGAACCCTGCCGCCCTGAACGCTTTCGCCGTTTGCTTGGTGATGAAAGGCGACCTGCTCGCTCGAATGGGCAGGACGGATGAGGCGGTTCCGGTCTGGAAGGAGGCGGTGCAGCGCTTCGGGACAAGCGAGGTGCCAGCGCAGCGCCAAGCCGCCGATACGGCGCTGCTCGGACTTGCCGAACATGAGTTGAGGCAGGGGCGCGCCAGGGCGGCCGCGGAAGCCGCAGACCGGGTCCTGCAACATGAGGACGGGCTGCCGGACAGCCGATGGCGCGCCCGCTTCCTTCGCGCCCGGGCCCATCTTGAGGAAAGAGACAGGGCCGCATGCGCACTCGACATCGAGGCGGGGCTGGGGATACTTCCCGACCTCGATGTCCTTCCCAGGGAAGCCCTGGACGCCCTGTCGGGCATCGCTTTGGCATTCGGCCTGGCCGAAACGGGCGAACTGATCCGCAAATCGCCGGCCTCCGACCTGCTGCTTCCCCTGACGACGGCCTTTGAGTTGGAATCGGGTCTGGAGCCGCGCGTGGCGAAGGAGGTCGAGGAGGTTGCCGAAGACATCCGGCGGGATATGCGGGAGCGGCAAAAGAACTGATTTGCTGTCCGGCGACGCAACATTCTGCGGGTTGCGCGAGGCGCGGGGCCGGCCTCCCCGGGATCGCGCCGGGGAGGCGTTGCCGTCGCGGCGGGCGCGGCTCCTCCGCCCCGGCCCGCCGGTCTTGCCATCGCCTTGCGGCGGCTGTAGGGTCCGCCGCCATGAGCCCACGGACCCGTATCTGCGTTTCACGACGCCGCGCCTGCATGTAGGCGGTCGCGGGCTCATTCACTAGCACCACAATCCGAACAGCCGCGACTGCCGCCGGGAGGCGGGGTCTGTTTTGCTGTCCTTGTCCCCGGCGGTCCGGGCGGGAAGGACAGGACCATGACGACAATCGCAGAGCCGCAGGCGGAAAATGCGGCGCACGATCCCTACGGGGCGCTGATGGAAATTACCCGGCGGCCCCCGATCGCCTTCACCCACGGGCGCGGCGGGCTGCTCTGGGACAGCGAGGGCAACCGCTATCTGGATTTCATCCAGGGCTGGGCGGTGAACTGCCTCGGGCACAGCCCGCCGGCCGTCGCCCGCGCGCTGGCCGAACAGTCCGCCAAGCTGCTGAATTGCAGCCCCGCCTATTACAACGAGCCGATGATGCGCTACGCGGACGCGCTGACGGCCGCTGCGGGCCTGGAGCGGGTGTTCTTCGCCAACAGCGGCGCGGAGGCCAATGAGGGGGCGATCAAGCTCGCGCGGAAATGGGGCGCCCGGCACCGGGGCGGCGCCTGGGAGATCGTCACCACCGTTGGCGGCTTCCACGGCCGGACCCTCGCCACCATGTCCGCGTCGGGCAAGGCGGCCTGGGACGGGCTGTTCGAACCCAGGGTGGACGGGTTCCCGAAAGTGCCGTTGAACGACCTTGCGGCCGTCGAAGCCGCGGTTACGGACAGGACCGTGGCCGTCATGCTGGAGCCGATCCAGGGCGAGGCCGGCGTCCGGCCCGCCGGTGACGGTTATCTGAGGGCCCTGCGCGCCCTGGCCGACCGGCGGGGCATCCTGCTGATCCTCGACGAGATCCAGACCGGCATGGGGCGGACCGGCGCCCTGTTCTGCTTCGAGCATACCGGCGTCCGTCCGGACATCATGACGCTCGGCAAGGGAATCGGCGCCGGAACCCCGCTGGCGGCATTGCTCGCGCGGGAAGAGGTCTGCTGTTTCGAGCCCGGCGACCAGGGCGGCACCTACAACGGCAACGCGCTGATGGCCGCGGTCGGCCATGCGGTGCTCGAAGAGCTCACTGCGGAAGGCTTCCTCGAGCGCGTGTGCGAGGCGGGGGCGGTGCTGCGGCGCGGCCTGGAGAGCCTGAGCGGGAAATACGGCCTCGGCGGCGTGCGCGGCCGGGGGCTGCTCCTCGCGCTCGACCTGAAGCCGCGGACGGACGGATTCGCGCTGGTGGAGAAGGCGCTGGCGGCGGGACTGCTGCTCAACGCCCCTGCCCCCGACGCGCTCCGCTTCGTGCCGGCGCTCAACGTCACCGATGAGGAGATCGCGGAGATGCTCGATCTGCTGGACGGCCTGCTGAAGGGCTCTTAGCCGGCGGCATGGCGGCATATCGGCGAGGGTGGCTCTGCGGAAGCTTGCTTGAGACCGACCTCACGGACGGAATAGCCTCTGTCGAGGACAGAGCCGTCCGGGAAACGGGCAGCAGCGTCGCGCGTCCGCTGCACGGGGAGATATGCGGGCATGAAGGATATCGTCGACGTGCATCTCGTCGAGGCGGCGCGCGAGGACATTGCCCTCGTCCAGGACATGACGCGCTTCTATCTCTACGACATCGCACGCCAGATCGGTCCGCTCGACGAGTGGGTATCGAGCTTCGAATGGATGCGTGCCGCCAAGGACTTCTCCTACGCGTGGGACGACGGCAACCACCCGTTCCTGATCGAGGCCGATGGCCTCGTCGCAGGCTTCTGCCTGATTGACCGATATGCGCTGGTGCCCGGCATCGACTGGAACATGAGCCAGTTCTTCGTCATGGGTCCCTGGGCCGGACGCGGAGTGGGGCGACGAGCAGCGACGGCAGCCTTCGACAGGTTTCCGGGCCGCTGGCAGGTCATGCAGATCCCGGAGAATGAGGCCGCCGTGCTGTTCTGGCGCCGAATCGTCGCCGCCTGCTCGCGCGGCGTCTTCGAGGAGCGGCTCGTCCCGGAACCGGACCGTGACAACGCGCTGCGCAATGTGATGACGTTTACCGCACCCGGATCACGAGCGTAACCGAGCATGGGCGGTGCCGATGTCCGGAGGTCGTCGCCCTTGCTTCCGGCAACGGGTTCCCACGCGCCGCGCAAGATGTGCGTCCTGCAGCGGCCGGGTCCGGTTCGCGTTGGGACCGGCAGTCGGCACTCCGCTGCCGTTACGAGTCCGCCCCGGCTTTCCTTTCCCGCCCGCGGGT
>JAJECZ010000072.1 GCA_022821735.1 Alphaproteobacteria bacterium
GCCCGCGGCAAGGCCCATCGCCACGCCCTCGCCCCGGTTGTAGTAGCCGCCGCGCGCGACGGGCCGCGTCCATTGCGCCTTCGGGCCGATATAGCGCGCGAGCATTTCGGGATTGCCCTCGAAGCCGCCCGAGGCCAGCACCACCCGGCCGAGGAAATGGCCGGGCCGGCCGCGCTGCACGGCCTCGACGCCGACGATCCCGCCCTCATCGTTCCGGACCAGGCCGCGAGCGGCGATCTCGTAGAAGAAGCGCGCGCCGCGCCGCTCCGCCTCCGCCGCCAGCGCCTCCACCAGCGCCAGCCCGCCGCCCACTGGCGCAATCCGCGTCGTGGACTGGTAGGGGAAATATGTGGGCAGGAAGTCCCAGCGCACGCCGAATCCCTCGAGCCAGCGCAGCGCCGGGCCGGCGTCCTCGCCCCAGACGCGGATCAGCTCCGGGTCGGTGAAGCCGAAGGCCCGGAGCGGGCGCGGCCAGTCCTCGTACGGCCGTCCGGCGTCCTTCACGAACTCCGGGTCGAAATGCCCGCCGGCATTGCTTGCCAGCCGCTCGTCGAAATCCTCGGAGACCGTGTCGCGGTCCCGCATCCGCCAGAAGCTCTCCGTGTAGCGGGTATTGCCGCCCCGCTCCTCGCGCGCTGCGCGCTCCAGCACGACCACGGATGCGCCCGCCTCCAGCGCCGAGACGGCCGCCGACAAGCCCGCAATGCCCGCCCCCACGACCACAACATCGAAAGATCCGCCCATGGGCCGCGACCATAGCCCGGACGGCACCCGGCCGCACACCCGTCCTTGCCTCCTCCGCCCGCGGCGGCGAGAGTGCGGGCCATGACGGCGCGCGACCCCCTCTCGGCAACCGACATCCGCATCCGGGGCGCCTGGGAGCGGGCGATCCCGCTCCGGCTGGTGCCCTATTCGCGCCTGGCCCGCTGGGACCGGCCGATCGGCGCCTGGCTGCTGCTGCTGCCCTGCTGGTGGGGCACGGCGCTGGCGGCGGCGGGCGCGCCCGGCTTCTCCGCGCTCGAAACCGCGTGGCTGGTCGCGCTGTTCGCCGTCGGCGCCTTTGCGATGCGGGGCGCGGGCTGCACCTACAACGACATCGTGGACCGGGACTTCGACGCCCGCGTCTCGCGCACCGCGATCCGTCCGCTGCCGGCCGGCCACACGACCGTCTTCCGCGCCTGGGCGTTCATCGCGCTGCAGGGCGCGGTCGGGCTCGCCGTGCTGCTGGCTCTGGAGCCGGGCGCGGTCCTGGTGGGGCTCGGCTCGATCCCGCTGGTGCTGGCCTACCCGTTCATGAAGCGGGTGAGCCACTGGCCGCAGGCCTGGCTCGGCCTCACCTTCAACTGGGGCGCGCTGGTCGGCTGGGCGGCGGTCCAGGGCGAGGTCTCGGGGCCGGCCTACGCGCTCTACGCCGCCGGCATCGCCTGGACGCTCGGCTACGACACGATCTACGCCCACCAGGACAAGGAGGACGATGCGCTGGTGGGCGTGAAATCGACGGCGCTCCTGTTCGGCGCGCGCACCCGGCCCTGGGTCGCGGGCTTCTACGGGGCCGCGCTCGCCCTGCTGGCGCTCGCCGGCTGGCTGGCGGGCCTCGCCTGGCCCTTCTACGCCGGCCTCGCCGTCGTGGCGGCGCAGTTCGCCTGGCAGGTCCACCGCCTCGACATCGACGACCCGGACCGCTGCCTCGCGCTCTTCAAGTCCAACCGCCTCGCCGGCCTGCTGGTCCTCGGAGCCATCGCGCTGGGCATGTCAGCTTAGCCCCAGCGCTGCCTCCAGAGCGTCGCCGATGCGCCGGGCCCAGAGGGCGGCGCCGGCCCCGTCGCGGATGAGGTCGTTGCGGATCTCGAGGCCGAGATGCGGGATGCCGCGCGGCTCGGCATGGCGCCGGGTGGTGTAGCCGCGCCGGGACCGGCCCGAATAGGGAAGGTTGTCGCCGACGAGGATGCCCGGCTCCGCCAGCGCCGCCATGAACGGCCGGGCGAGCGCCTCGCTCTCGTTCCAGAAGGTGCCGACATGCCAGGGCCGCGGGTCGCCGCCCGCCAGCCGCGGCGTGAAGCTGTGGACCGACACGAACGCCCGGGGCGCGAGGCAGCCGTCCAGCATGTCCTCGATCGCGGCGTGGTAGGGCTCGAACAGCGCGTCCCGCCGCCAGGCGCGCGCGGCGGCGTCGAGGCCGCGGTTGCCGGGCACGGCCACGCTATCGCTCTCCTCCAGGATCGAAGTCGGGTCGCCGGGGTCGCGGTTGCAGTCGATGGCGAGGCGCGAATAACCGGACCGAACGGCCGGGGCGTCGAAGCGCGCCGCCAGCAGTTCGAAGACATCGGCTGCGCCCGGGTCCCAGCCGATATGGTCGCCGAGCGCGGCCTCGGATATGCCGAGGTCTCCGAGGCGGGCCGGCAGGGCATGGCTCGCATGGTCGCAGACGAAAACGACGGGCGAGTCCGCCCGGCCGGGACGCACGCGGAAGGGCGGCGGGTCTCCGGGGGCGAGCGTCACGGGCGCGGCCCGCCTTTCGCGCCGTCCGGGGACGCGGCAGGATGCGCCCCGCCAGCCGGGAGACCGACATGACCGACGCCGACCTGCCGATCGTCGACGCCCACCACCATCTCTGGGACCTGGGCGCGCTCCGCTATCCCTGGCTCCACGACCCGGAGCCGCATGGCGGTTTCTTTCTCGGCGACTATGCGCCGCTCCGCCGGAACTACCTGCCGGCGGACTACCGCCGCGACGCCGCCGGCCACAATGTCGTCGCGACCATCCATGTCGAGGCGGAATGCGACCGGAGCCTCCAGGTCGAGGAGACCCTCTGGGTGGACAGCATCGCCGAACAGCACGGCATGCCGGCCGCCATCGTCGGCCATGCCTGGTTCCACCGGGAGGACTGCGCCGAGGTGCTGGAGCGCCATGTCGCCGCCTCCCGCCGCTTTCGGGGCGTGCGCTCGAAGCCGGTGACGGCCGCCCGGCCCGGCCTCTCCGTGCGCGGCCAACCGGGCACGATGCAGGACGAAAACTGGCTCCGGGGCTTCGCTCTGCTGGAGCGCTACGGCCTTTCCTGGGACCTGCGCGTGCCGGCCTGGCATCTGGAGGAGGCGGCGGAGGTCGCCCGCGCCTTCCCGGCCGTCCCCATCGTGCTCAACCACACGGGCTTTCCGTGGGACCGCTCGCCGGAAGGGCTCGACCTCTGGCGGCGCGGCATGGCGGCGCTGGCCGGATGCCCCAATGTCGCGGTCAAGCTCTCCTGCCTCTGCCTGCCGGACGGGCCCTGGCGCGAGGAGGAGAACGGCCCGCTCGTGCGCGAGACCGTCGCGCTCTTCGGCGCGGACCGCTGCATGTTCGCGAGCAACTTCCCCGTGGACGGGCTCAGGATCGGCTACGACGCGATGATGAGCGCCTACCAGCGCATCGTCCGGGACCTGCCGGCCGCGGACCGGTGCGCCCTCTTCCACGACACCGCCGCCCGCTTCTACCGGCTGGACGGCTGAGGCCGGCGCCTCGGTTCGGAGCATTTCCATTGGCGGAACCGGATCCGGAGCCCGCCCGCAAGGCCCCCCGGAGCCCCGACCGGCGCCCCCATCGGGCTACGATACGGCCACGAATGTTACATCAAGTGGATTCCGGGCCGCCAGAGCGGAAAAGGAGTGCATGGGCGGCGCTGCGCGGTTGCGCCGCCCATGCAGCGGCAGGAAAGGACGGAGGAGGTCCCCCTGCCGTTTCGCGATACGGCTCAGCCGTCGTAATCGACGCGGTCCACCATCCGGCCGGCTTCCTCGCGCAGCTCGGCGACGCGGGCGAGCGGCAGGTCGTCCGCCTTGAAGGCCGCGAGCCTTTCGGGGCCTTCGACACCGGCCTTCACCGGATATTCGCCGTTCACCCTGGCATAGATCGTCTGCCCTTGCTCGCCGGACGCGAACTCGAGCAGCGCGATCGCGTTGTCGCGGTTGGGGGCGCCCTTCACCAGCGAGGCGCCGGAAATGTTGACATGCGCGCCGCGCCCGTTCTGGTTCGGGAAGACGACCCTGACCGACTCGGCCCAGGCCTTCTGCTTCGGGTTGTCCAGCATCTTGTGGTAGTAGTAGTGGTTGCCGATGGAGACATCGCACGCGCCGGCATGGATGGCCTTGACCTGCGCGCGGTCGTTGCCCTGCGGACGGCGCGCCAGGTTCGCTTTCAGGCCGGCCAGCCAGTCCTCCGCCTTTTCCTTGCCGTGATGCGCGATCATCGAGGCGATCAGCGCGATCATGTACACATGCTTTCCGCTGCGCGTGCAGATGCGCCCCTTCCACTCCGGCTCGACAAGCTGCTCATAGGTCTCGATGCCGCCCTCCGGCACGCGGTCGCGCGAGGTGTAGATGAGGCGCGTGCGGGTCGTGAGCCCGTACCAGTTGCCGTCCGGGTCGCGCAGCGAGGCCGGGATGTTGGCCGACAGCGTATCGGTCTTGAAGGGCTCGACGACGCCCGCGTCCACCGCGTCCTGCAGCCGGCCGATATCGACGGTGAAGACCAGGTCCGCCGGGCTCGCCATGCCCTCGGTCCTGAGCCTTTCGATCAGGCCCTTCTTCGCGAAGACCACGTTCACCTTGATGCCGGTCCTGTCCATGAACGCCTTGAACAGCGGTTTGACGAGAAACGGCTGGCGGTAGGAATAGACATTGACGTCGGTCGCCTGCGCGGACGCAGCGGCGGCGACCGCGAGTCCGGCGGCGGCGGCGATTCCAACGATCCGGCTACGCATTGCTTCCTCCGCGCAGAGACATGCAATTGATAGTCATTCGCATATATAGCGCGATGTCAAGGCCGCGCAAAGATGCGAATGTTTCTCATTATCGGGACAAATTAGCGCAGCAGGCCGGGCGACGGGCCGGCGGGCGCGGGACAGCCGGAGCGGGCCCCTTCTTCCGGCCCCGGACGGCGGGACCGCCGTTTACGCCGCCGCGGCAGCCTCGGGCGTCAGGTGGCTCACCTTCGGCAACACCTCGTTCATCAGCAGCCCCATCGAGGTGCGCCAGGCTTCCGGCTTGTCGGCATAGTCGAAGCAGAACAGGAGGAGCTGCCCGAAGCCGCCGACATCCTCATAGACGGCCTCCAGCTTCTCGGCGACGGTGGCCGGCGAACCGACCAGCCAGTTGTGCTTCGCGCAATATTCCGGCGTCACGTCGCTGTCGGCGACCTCCTGGTCGTGCTTCAGGAACTCCAGGAAGCCGAAATTGGCGAGCAGCGGCAGGAAATAGTCTCCCATCATCCGGCCCATCATGTCGCCGACCGAAAGCCGCCAGGCCTCCTCGTCCGTCTCGGCGACGAACACCTCGCGCACCATGCGCCACTCGCCGCGGCTGGCGGTGCGCCCGGCCCTGGCCGCGCCTTCCTCGACCGCGTCCCAGTGGCTGCCGACATAGGCGGGGTTCAGGTTCAGGCTCATCGGCAGGAAGCCGCGCTCGCCGGCGAGCTTGAGCGTGTCGGAGTTCTTGGAGAGGCCGGCCACGCCGATGGGCGGATGCGGCTTCTGCAGCGGGAACAGGTGCGGGCGCAGGAAGCCGAACATCTCCGCGCCCTTGGTCACATGCCAGAACCGGCCCTTGTAGTCGAACTCCGGCTCGTCCGACCAGAGCCGCAGGATGATGTCGAGCGCCTCGCGCGTCATGTCGCGGTTCTCGCCCGACATGCCGTCGACGTTGAACATCTGCCAGTCGCTCGGCAGCCCGCTCGCGGCGACGCCGAAATTGAGCCGCCCCTGGCTCAGCCGGTCCATCATCGCAATCCGGTTGGCGAGCTCCGCCGGGTGGTGGTAGGGCAGCAGGAAGCCGCCAGGCCCGAGCCGGATGGTCTCCGTCTGCCGAAGGCCCTCGATCACCAGGAAATCGGGCGCGGGATGCGGCTCCCAGGGCGCGGTGTGGTGCTCGCCGATCCAGCCTTCGGTGAAGCCGAGCTCGTCGGCCCAGCGGATATGCTGGAGGTCCCATTCGTGGCCCTCGCGCAGGTCGCGCTCGGGCGGGTGCGAAGGCATGCTGAAAAAGCCGATCTCCATCGGGGGCCTGTCCTCTCCTCATGGCTCTGCCGGCGCCGGTCCGGACGATTGAATCTTCCGGGGCCGGGCGGCCGGAGTCAATCGGCCTCCGGCACCCGCACGAGCCAGCGGTTGGCGGAGAAGGAGACCAGCCCGCAGACCGCGACGGTCAGCGCCAGCGGCAGGGCCGTGCCGTCGTGGAACTGGCCGACCGCAAGGCCGGACAGCGTGCCGAGGGCGAAGTGCCCCGCGCCGATGAGCGCGATCACGGTGCCGGCGAGCTCCGCCTTGTCGGCCGTGGCGATGACGATGGTGTTGGCAGCGATCAGGTTGAGCGCGAACATGAAACAGAGCAGCGCGGCGACGATGGCGGCGAGGCTCCCGGGAAGCAGCAGGACGACGAGGACCAGCGCAAGGCCGGCCGCCAGCAGGAGGCGCGCGCCTGCGGTCATCATGCCGGCGGGCCCGACGCGGGCGACCAGCCGGCGGTTGGTCCAGGCGCCGCCCATGATCGCCAGGATATGGACCGCGAACAGCAGCCCGTAGGTTTGCGGGGAGACGCCGAACACCTCCATGAACACGAAGGGCGTGCCGGAGATGTAG
>JAJECZ010000368.1 GCA_022821735.1 Alphaproteobacteria bacterium
CCGTAGATGGACTTGCCGCCCCGGCCGTCGCCGCTGGTGAAATCCCCGCCCTGGATCATGAAATCGGGAATGACGCGGTGGAAGCGCGAGCCTTCATAGCCGAAGCCGGGCTCGCCGGTCGCGAGCGCGCGGAAGTTCTCCGCCGTCTTCGGCGCCACGTCCTTGCGCAGCTCCAGCACGATGCGGCCGGCCTGCTGGCCGTCGATGGAAATGTCGAAATAGACCTTCGGGTTCTGGGCCTGGGCGTCCGTCACGATGAGTGCTCCGAGGAAAGCGAAAAGGGAAAGGACATGTTTCAGCATCGAAGGCTTCCTCATCCGACCTGGGTGCCGTAGGTGCCGCGTCCGACCGCGACCAACCTGCCCTGTTCGTCGTAAACGTCGATATCGACCACCGCGACCGTCCGCCCCGCCCGGCGCACCCTGGCCTTGCCGGTGAGCGCGGTGTTCGAGGCCGGGCGCAGGAAGTCCGTGCGGTAGTTGATGGTCGGCACGCCGCCGCCCCGGTTTATCACCAGCGCATAGTCGCCGACGGTGTCGATGAAGGCGGAGATGACGCCGCCGTGATACTGGCCCGTGCCGTGGGCGCGCTCGAATTCCGGGCGCATCTCGATGCGCATGGTCACCTCCTCGGCCTCCGCGTCGGCATGGGTCACGGTAATGCCCATGCCGGCATTGAAGGGCGAGGCGTCGATCTTCGCCTGGAGCGCGGCGACGGAAAGCGGCAGCGTGTCTGTCATGGGCCGAGGCGAATAGCACAGGCGGCACGGCACGCGCCAGCGGGTGCGGCAGTGCTGCACAGGCCGGGACAGGCCTGCCGCCAGCGGCTATTCTCCCGCGCCGGCGGAAAGGGGGCAGGCATCCATGCGCAGCAATCTCGGCGACCTGGTGGACCGGAACAAGGACCCGGAGCTCACCGCGATCATCGATGCGGCCGACTGGGAACGCGCGCCCGAGCGCTCGCACCGCTGGCTGGACGAGCGCGCCCGCGCCACCGCCCGCGCACTGCTCGGCCGGGGGCTCAGGAGGGGCGAGCGGATCGCGGTCTTCGCCGCCAACAGCGCCGACTGGCTCGCGGTCTATTTCGGCGCCATGCGCGCGGGCCTGATCGTGGTGCCCGTCAACTGGCGCTTTCCCGACGAGACCGTGGCCCATGTGCTGACCGACAGCGAGGCGAAGCTCCTGTTCGTGGATGAGGAGCGGCGGCACCGGGCGCCGGACGGCCTGCCCACGGTCGAATTCGGCCCGGATTTCGAGGCGTTCCTCGATCCCGGAGACTTCGAGACCGTCGTTCCGGAGCCGGACGAGGTGGCGCAGATCCTCTACACCTCCGGCTCGACCGGCATGCCCAAGGGCGTGCCGCTCACCCACGCCGGCCATCTTTGGGTGGTCGAGATGCGTCTCGGCCAGACCCTGGAGACCGACCGCGACCGCTTTCTCGTGGCCGCACCGCTCTACCACATGAACGCGCTCGCCAGCGCAAAGTTCCTGCTGTCCGGCCATGCCAGCATGGTCCTGCTGGCGCAGTTCACCGCACAGCGCTACCTGGAGGCGATCCCGCGCTTCGGCTGCACCCGGCTCACCTCCGTGCCGACCATGATTGCGCTGGCGCTCCAGGAACGCGACCTGATCGCCCGGCTCGACTTCTCGGGGGTCGAGGTGGTGACGATGGGCTCGGCGCCCGCCACCGCCGGGCTGTTCGCGGAGACCCGGCGCGTCTTCCCCAATGCCCGCATCGCCTATGCCTACGGCACCACGGAGGCCGGGCCCTGCGTGTTCGGCCCGCATCCGGACGGCCTGCCCACACCCGACCTCGCGCTCGGCACGCCGCTCGAGGGCGTGGAGCTGCGCCTCGTGGCCGGCAGCGACCTCGACGCCGACGAGGGCGAGCTGCAGATGCGCTGCCCCGCCAACATGCCGGGCTATCTCAACCTGCCGGCGAAGACCGCCGAGGCCGTGACAGCGGACGGCCTCTACCGCACCGGCGACGTCATGCGCCGCGACGAGGACGGCTTCTACTATTTCGTCGGCCGGGTGGACGACATGTTCACCGTCAACGGCGAGAATGTCTGGCCCTCGGAGGTCGAGACGGTGCTGGAGGCCCATCCCGACATCGCGCATGCCTGCCTGGTGCCGGTGCCGGACCCGGTGCGCGGCAACATGCCGGTCGCCTTCGTGGCCGCACGGCCCGGCGCGCGGCTCGACGCGGACGCGGTCAAGGCCCATGCGCTGGCTTCGGCGCCTGCCTACATGCACCCCCGCCGGGTGCACTTCCTCGACGAATTGCCGCTCGCCAGCACCAACAAGGTGGACCGCGCCGCCCTCGCCTCGCGGGCGGCCGAGGCGGAGAGCGCGGCGGGCGCGGCCGAATAGCCGACCGCCATGAGCGAACGCGAATCAAAGGACTTCAAGCTGCAAGACCTGCGGGCGCGCCTGACTGCGGGGATCGAGCAGGTAAGATCGGGCGATCTCGCCGAAGGAGACGGGGAGCAGGCAATCCGCCGCGCCTTCGCTTCGGCGCGTGCGCGATATCCGGACGCCGATTCCTGACGGGACGGACCGACTGTCCGTCCCCGGTCATCGCATTTCCGTCGGGAAATGGCCCCCGGATCGAAGTCCGGGGTGACGGCTGTGTCCCGGTTCGCGGCGCAATGCGGCCGCTGGCGGCTTCAGGCCGAAGCCCTCCCGGTTCAGCCGACGATGCCGTTGAGGGCGTAGTCGAAGGCCTCGTAGCTGTGCAGCTGCGCGTCCTCGGCGCGGCGTGCGTAATCGTCTCTGACCGGTCGGCTGAGCAGGATCGGCACCTGGGCCTCGTGGGTGCTGCCGTGGGTGCGCA
>JAJECZ010000522.1 GCA_022821735.1 Alphaproteobacteria bacterium
GCGACCATGCCGACCTTGGGGATGCTGCCAGGCACCGGGTCGAGGCCGGCGGCTTCTCCGGCGGCGCGGCGCACGGCGTCGAGCACCGCCAGCGCACCGGCGTTAGCGTCGAGCATGGCGGGCGTCTCGACGCCGGTGAGGCCGATATCCGCAGCCCGGACGAAACAGCAGAGATTGGCGGCATCGACGATGGAGATGTCGATAGCGCCGAGGCCCGGAACGTCCAGCCGGTCTACCGGCCTGCCCGTTGGCAGGAGGCTGCCGGTGCTCGCGCCGCCGGGTTCCAGGAAGTCGAGCCGCACCGGGGCGCCGGTGCCCGCCACCCCCGGCAGCGAGAAATCGCCGTTGACGGCCGCGCATCCGTCCTCGACCGGGAAGCGGGCGAGGATCAGGCGGGAGGTGTTGGTGTTGTGGATGCGGACCACGGCCTCGCCATCCGCCGCCGCCACCAGCCCCTCGTCCACGGCGAAGGGACCCATGGCGGACGACATGTTCCCGCAATTACCCGAGGTGTCGGCTTCGGCCCGGTCCACCGCGATCTGGAAGAAGGTGTAGTCGATATCGGCGTCGGGCCGGGTAGGCGGGCCGATGACGCAGACCTTGGAGAGCGAGGAGCTGCCCCCGCCCATGCCGTCCAGCTGGCGGCCGTTCGGGTCCGGGCTGCCCAGGGCGGCGCTGAAGAGCGCCGGCCACTCCGCCCGGTCCGCCGGCAGGTCGCGCGCATGGAAGACGAGGGCGTTGGAGGTGCCGCCGCGCATGAAGGCGGCGGGCAGGCGTGTCTGTGCGGTCATGGGCGTCATTCTAGCGCAATCAGGAGCGTCCGGCGTCCGCTTCGATCTCCCGGCATGCCTGCTCGATCCGTTCCTCGAGGCAGGCCATGAAGGCGCGGCGGTCCATGCCGGGCGGGATGGGCTCCAGGAATTCGAGCCGGATGGTGCCGGGGCGCATCCAGAAGCCGCGCCGGCTCCAGTGGCGGCCGGAATTGAGCGCGACCGGCACCACGACGGCCCCCGTCTCGCGGTAGAGCGCGGCAATTCCGGGGTGGTAGGGACGGCGCTCGCCCGGCGCCGTCCGCGTGCCCTCCGGAAAGACCACGAGCTGGGCACCGTTCTCCAGCGCCGCCTTCGCGCCCTGCACCATGAGGCGGAGCGCCGGGGCGCCGCCCTGCCGGTCGACCGCGATCTGCCCGGCGCGCCGGAAATACCAGCCGACGCCCGGGATGGAGAGCAGCTCCCGCTTGACGACATAGACCGGGTCCGGAAGCAGAGTCGCCAGGACCAGGGTTTCCCACGCGGACTGGTGCTTGGCCGCAACGATGCTGCCGGGCGGCGGCAGGGGGCCGCGCACCTCGTGCCGGATGCCGGCCACGGCCCGCAGCAGGAAGATCGTGACATGCCCCCATACGGCTCCTGCCCTGCGCGCCGCGCCGCGCGAGGCGAAGAGCGCTGGCGACAGCAGGAAAACAAGCATGGCGGTGGCCGCAACGAAGCCCGCCGCAAAGAGCACCGAGCGTATCGCCGTCATCCGTCGTTCCTTGCCGGTCGGTACCATGCGGCGAGGCGGTCCAGCGTCATGGCCAGCAGGTATTTGTGGTAGGCGCGCAACAATGTCTCCCGCGTGCCCGGCCAGCGCCACCATTGCTCCAGCTTCAAGGTCTCCGGGACCACCGGGTGCGCCAGCATCTCGACGCCCGGCGCGGCATCGCGCAACAGATGGAGCGCGCGCGGCAGATGGTAGGCGGCGGTCACGATGCGCAGGCTGCGGGCCTTCCGGTCCGCTGCCCAGGCCGCGACTTCCGCGGCATTGCCGACGGTGTCCTGCGCGTCGCGGCCCAGCTCGATGCAGCAGGCCAGCGCGGGCGCCGCGCCGTCTCCGGCGAGTTCCAGCAGGCGCTCTACCGTGACGCCCTCGCCGACACCGGAAACGAAGAGGACCGGCGCCTTGCCCTTGCCCAACAGGCGCACGCCTTCCGCAACGCGGTCGGGCCCGCCCGTCAGCACCACGATGGCGTCGGTTTTCCGGCCCGGCGCCTCGGGCCGGTCGGGCAGTGTCCCGACAAACCGCAGGAGTCCGCCGGCCCAGACCGCAGCGAGCAGCAGGAGAAGAACGACGATGCGGCGCGTCAACGCAGAACCGGCAGCCTGCAAGGACCGGCGAACGCCAGACGGCGAGGCCGGCCGGTCCACCCGGACAAAGTCCTTCGTTCACCCGTCGGCACGTTGCGTTTACCTTGATTCGACCCGGCCGGCAGCCTATACAAATTTCCCCTGCCTGCGGGGAATTTCAGGGGCGCTTGCATGATTCTCGTTTGTCCAAGCTGCATCGCACGATATCGCATAGAGGTCGAAGCGCTGGGTGCGACGGGGCGGCGGGTCAGGTGCAGCAGATGCGGCTATATCTGGCATGCGGAACCTCCGGGATATACCGTGGAAGTCATCCACGCCGAACCGGAAGCCGCCGCCCCGACCGGCGTCCCCGGGCCCGAGCCCGACCCGGCGCCGGCCAGGGCCCAGCTTCCGGTCCCGGCAGGTTCGGCAAGGCGGCCTCGCGGGCATTCCCTGTGGACCTGGATCACCTGCTTTCTGTTTCTGGCCTTGTGCGTGGTCGGATACGAGGCGCGGCATCCGATCGCGAATGAATGGCCTTGGCTGGTGCCGGTTTACGAAGGGTTCGGCATCGTCGTGGGGGAGGGGCAGGGAGCGCAGCCCGCCCGGCCGGAGTAGATCCGCGTCTTGAGATACGCCATCTACTACACGCCGCCGCCGGAAACGGCGCTGGCGCGCTTCGGCGCGGCATGGTTCGCCCGCAATGCGCCCTGTCTGGATACTCCGCGCCGCTACGGCTTTCACGGCACGCTGAAGGCGCCGTTCCGGCTCGCGGCCGGTACCACCGAAGCCGAGCTGCTGCGCGCCGCCGGGAGCTTTGCGGCCGAACGCCCGGCATTTTCCGGGCCGGCGCTGCGCCTCTCCGTCCTCGCAGGCTTCCTCGCCCTTACGCCGTCCGAGCCGTCGGAGGAGCTTGACCGGCTCGCCGCCGACTGCGTGGCGGCATTCGACCGGTTCCGGGCGCCGGCGGCGGAAGCGGAACTGGCCCGCCGGCGCCGCACGGGCCTCAGCCCGCGCCAGGAGGCGCTGCTGCTGCGCTGGGGCTACCCCTATGTCATGGATGCATTCCGCTTCCACCTGACCCTGACCGGGCGTCTGGACGAGGCGGGGCTGGACCGGGAGCGCGCCGAGGCGGAAACGATGCTCGCCGGGTCCGCGCCCGCTTTCCCCGTCGACGGGATCACGCTGATGGTCGAGCCGGCGGAGGGAGAGGCCTTCCATGTTCTGCGCCGCTGCGAATTCGCGTTGCCGGCCGGCGGCACGCGGCGCAGCGGTCTTGAAGACGGGACTGGCGTTCGTTCTTCCGCGGGTGCTACAAGTCGCCGCAGTTTTGACAGGAGGGACCCATGAAATCTGCGACTTTCATCGGCCTGTTGGCGGGCGCCGCGCTTGCCGCAGTGACCTTCCAGACAGCCGGCGCAGCCGATCAGGCGCGGGCCGCGATGGCGAACGCGAACGGCGAGTCCGTCGGCGAGGTCGTGCTCAGCCAGACGCCCCACGGCACGCTGCTGCACGCGAAACTGACGGGCCTGCCGCCGGGCGCGCATGCGTTCCATGTCCACACGGTCGGGAAGTGCGAACCGCCCTTCAAGTCCGCGGGCGGCCATTTCAACCCCGACGGCGTGAAGCACGGCATTCTCGCCGAAGACGGCGTGCATGCCGGCGACATGCCGAACATTCACGTGCCGGAGTCCGGCGCGCTCGAAATCGAGGTGCTCAACACCCTGCTGACGCTGGATGCGAGCCTCTTCGACGATGACGGCGCGGCCATCGTGATCCATGACGGTCCGGACGACTACAGGACCGACCCTGCCGGGGCCGCCGGTCCGCGCATCGCCTGCGGCGTGATCGAGAAATAGCCGGGCGCGCGCCGTCCGGCGGGGGGAGGCGCATGGCGGAAGACAGGGGCAGGCCGGGGAAGGCGCCGGTCTGGGACCGGCCGACCCGCATCTTCCACTGGGTCCTCGTCGTGCTGGTCGTCGTCTGCTACCTGAGCGGGCGCAACGGCCGGTTCGATATCCACATTCCGGCCGGACAGGCGCTGCTCGTACTCGTCGCCGCGCGCATTCTCTGGGGCTTCGCGGGCAGCACCTCATCCCGCTTCCGCGCCTTCATCCGCCCGGTGCGGGAGGTCGCGGCCTACCTGCCGACCCTCCTCCGGCGCGAGCCGGACGGGCGGGCCGGGCACAATCCGCTCGGCGGGCTGTCGGTGGTTGCGATGCTGCTCGTCTTGGCCGCTCAGGCGAGCCTCGGGCTGTTCGCGGTCGATGTGGACGGGCTCAATGACGGCCCGCTGAGCTTCCTCGTCAGCTACGACGCGGCGCGGGAGGCGGCCGAACTGCACGCGATGGTGGTGGACGGCCTGCTCATACTCGTCGGCCTCCATCTCCTCGCGGTTCTGTTCCACCTGCTCTACAAGCGGGAGAACCTCACGGGGACGATGCTGACCGGACGGGGGCGGCTCGCGGAAGGGCAGACTCCGCCCCGCCTCGTCTCCGAGTGGCGCGCGCTCCTCGTGCTCGCGCTGGCCGCGGCCGCGGTCCTGGGCGGGATCGAGATCGCCGCGCGCGTCTTCTAGGCGGCTCCCGGCCTAGTTCCGCTTCTCGCGGAACTGGCGATGGCAGCCGCCGCAACCGTTCTTGCCGAGGTCCCCGAACGCGGCGCCTGCCGCGCCGGCATCGCCGGACGCAAGGGCGGTCTTGAGCGCCGCCGCCTTGTCTCCGAGCAGGGCCGCCGCTGCGGTGAAGTCATCCCACTTTTCCCAGACGACGTCCTTCGTTTCCGACTTCGGGTCCACGCCCATGCCGGTGTTGGGCGGGAACACGTCCGGAATCTTCGGCGCCGCCGCGGCGATGACATCGGCCGCCGCTGACGCCTCCTCGGCCGAGTTCCGTCCCTCGACGAAGCCCTTGAGGGTGCGCATCGCGCCGCCCATGCCCTTCATGAGTTTGCTGCGTTCCTCCATCACCTTGCCGTACCCGTCGGCGACGGCGACCCGCTCCGGACCGAACGCCGCAACCGCCACGACGACGGCGAGAGCGCAGACGCCCGTCCATCTCAATGATCTGGCTTGCATCGCTCCTCCCGATGTTGCCGTTTCACCGATTCCTGAAGTCTTTCATGATAGACCACGGCCGTGCGGCGCGCGAGCTATGGTTGCCGGGCCAGCCGTATGTCGAACTCGGCGGTGCAAAAGGGAGACGCCACGCCGAGGTCGCGCGCCCGCGCGTCGTCATCGTGCTCGCGGAACTCGACCAGCAGGGACTCCTTGACCCCGAAAACGGCGTCCGAGTCGATGTAGGGGTCGTCGTGGGCGAAGATGTGCGTCACGAGCCGCCGGTAGCCGGGCTTGCTCACGATGAAGTGGATGTGCGCCGGCCGCCAGGCATGGCGGCCCATGCGATTGAGGATATCCCCCACCGGGCCGTCGGTGGGCACCGGGTACGACACCGGCTTGATCGTGCGAAAGGCGTAACGCCCGTCCGGGTCCGTCAGAAACCGCCCGCGAAGGTTCATCTCCGGCTGCACCTCGGGCTGCTGGACGTCGTAGTAGCCGTCGGCGTTCGTCTGCCAGATGTCCACGCTCGCCCCGGCCAGCGGCCTGCCTTCGACATCCGTGACGCGGCCCGACACGTGACAGGGCATCCCCTTGCCGTCGCGGCAGATGTTGCTGCCGAACTCCAGCTGCGGCGCACCGTCCACATGGAACGGTCCGAGCACCGTCGCCTCGGTACAGCCGTCCCGGGCGCGGTTGTTGAGCGTCTCCACCAGCATGGAAACTCCCAGAACGTCGGAGGCCAGCACCCACTCCTGGCGCCGGTCGTCGCACATCTGCCCGGTTGCGGTCAGGAATTCGATGGCTCTCGCCCACTCCTCGACGGTGGGCTCCACATCCTTCACGAAGGCGTGCAGGTGCCGGATGGCGGACTCCATGACCTCGCGGAACCGGGGATCCCCGCACGCCGCCAGCCGCTCGACGACGATATCGGCGGACCCCGCTTCGGTGAACAGTCGGTTCATGTCGGACTCCCGCGTTGCGCCGCCCGGGCCCCGGTCAGGCCTTGAGGTATCCGTCGCGCGTCTGGGGCAGCTTCTTGCCGAGAATTGCGCCGGCGACGACATTGCGCAGCACTTCGGCCGTGCCGCCGCCGATGGTGAACATGCGCACATCGCGCGCCATGCGCTCCAGCGGGCGGTTGCGCGAATAGCCGCGCGCGCCGAAGAACTGGAGCGCGTCGTTGACGACCTGGATCGCGCTCTCCGAAGTCATGACCTTCGCCTGGGCGGCAAGCAGCATGTCGGGGAAACCGCCTTCGCCGCTTCGCGCCGCGCCATAGACCAGCGCCCGGCTGGCGGCGAGCTTGATCGACATGTCGGCGAGCTTCCACTGCAGGCCCTGGAACTCGTTGATCGGCCGGCCGAACTGCTCGCGCTCCTCCGACCAGTCGAGCGCCAGCCGGTAGGCGCCCTCGGCGATGCCGAGCGCCACGGTCGCGGCGCCGACGCGCTGGCTGTTGTAGGCGGTCATCAGGTCCGCGAAGCCTTTTTTCAGCCCTCGCGGCGGCATGAGCATCATGGAGGGCGGCAGTTCCATGTCCTCGAACGCGATTTCCGCTTCCGGAATGCCGCGCAGACCCATGGTCGGCTCGCGCCTGACGATGCGCAGCCCTTCCGTTTCGTCGCGAATGGCGAGGAAGCCGCCGATTCCCTGCTCTTCGCCGTCCCGGTCGAACACGCGCGCAAAGATCAGATGCAGGCGCGACACGCCGCCGCCGGTGATCCAGTGTTTGCCGCCGTTCAGGACGTAGCGGTTGCCGCGCTGGTCCGCCCTCGTGGTCATCTCCCCGGCGGACGATCCGGCGTCCGGCTCGGTGATACAGATCGCAGGCTTGTCGCCGGCCAGCACCATGTCGGCGGCCATGCGCTTCTGCTCTTCCGTGCCATAGGCCATGACCGCGCTGATCGCGCCCATATTGGTCTCAACGGCAATGCGCCCTGTGACCGAGCACGCCCTGGACATCTCCTCTATGACCAGCACGGCGTCGAGCCAGGAGCGCCCCCGGCCTCCATAGGCTTCCGGAATCGTCATGCCGACGAAACCCGCCTCTACAAGGCGCTCGACATGGTCCCAAGGATAGGATTCGGTGCGGTCCACCTCGGCGGCGCGTGCGCGCACCGGCCCTTCCGCCAGTTCCCGCGCCGCCGACTGCAAGGCGCGCTGTCCATCGGTCAGTTCGAACGTCATGGGCTTGCGTCCCCGCCGCCGGTCCGTCCAGACTAGCCGATCATGGACTATGGGTCAGCAGAGCTGCCGCCGGAGACATGGCATCCGGTGCGCATCCTCCCCAGACGCAGCATGTGGCGTCCCCGGAGCGCACCGCCCATGCGCCGCGATCCCCGGCCCATGGTCGCCTGGTGCGAGAGGCGGGTGCGGAATCCGTGGAAGGCGGTGCTGGAGCCTGACCTGACCCAGGTCTTCTGGTTCGAGCACAGCGACGATGCGCAACGCTTCGCGCTCCGTTTCTTCCCGTTCAAATGCAGCTGACGGATGGAAGTCTGTCCTCTGGAGCGGCTCGACTTCGCCCGGGTCATCTCCCCCGGCGCGCTCGTTACCTGGTCCGAGGGCTCCGGGGAGCCGACAGCGCTGACAGCACGCCTCGTAGCCCAGCAGGACCGGCTCGAGGCTGAGCTTGCCATCGGCGTCACGCTGTCCGAGACGCTTCGGGACATCGATCCCTCCCGGTTCGCCATTTCCACCTATTGCACGCTGTTCCGCTATTTCGACCTGTTCGAGCGCCGGGCGGTGGATATCCGGCCATCGCACTATTCCCGAATGGCCGATCTGCGCCCGGACGTGCTGCTCATTCAGGTAACGCCCCCGGACGGGTCGGGCCAGCGGAGCCTGGGCACCGTCGTCGGCCATAACCCCGCCTATATGGCAAGGGGGACCAAGGTGGTCGCGCAGGAAAACCCCAACCTGCCATGGACCGGGGGCGACGCGCTGATCGGGGACGGCTGCATCGACATCCTGGTGCCGGAGGCCGCGCCTCTGGAACAGCTCATTCCGCGCCGGCCCGGCCCGGTCGAGCACGCCATCGGCGCTCATGTGGCGCGGCTGGTCCCCGACCGCGCAACGCTGGAATTCGGCATCGGCTCGATTCCCGCTGCGGTCCAGCAGGCATTGGCGGGCAAAAGGGACCTGGCAATCCACACGGGCCTGCTGGACGAGGCCGCCGTGGATTTCATCGAGAGCGGCGCCGTCACCAACCGGTACCGGGAGACCGACCCCGGCCTCGTGTCTGCGGGCTTCCTGTTCGGCACGCCCCGGCTCTATCGCTATGCGAACCGCAATCCCGTCTTCGGGATGCGGGGGTCCGACCATATTCACGGCGCGCGGGTGCTCGCGGCTCTCGACCGCTTCTTCGCCATCAACTCCGCGATCGAGGTCGATCTGACAGGACAGGTGAACGCCGAGGCCCTGAACGGCCGCTATATCGGCGCCATCGGCGGGCAGGGGGACTTCCAGCGTGCGGCCCTGCACAGTCCGGGAGGCCGGGGCATCGTCGCCCTGCCGTCCACTGCCGGGCGGCATTCGCGCATCGTCGCCCGCCTGTCGGGACCGGTGACGACGGCGCGCGCGGATGCCGATGCGGTCGTGACCGAGCACGGCATCGCGGAACTCGCGGGCCGGACCCTGCGGGAGCGGGCGCGCGCGATGATCGCGATTGCCGATCCGGCGCACCGGCGGCAACTGGCGAGCGCCCTCGACGCGCTCGCCTGACGGGTTCTATAAAGCGCCCGCCCGAGAAACCTCGAAGGAGTCGCCCATGGCGCACAGCCGGATTACCGAAGCGGACGTCGCAGAGCTTCGCGCCCGCATCGGCCAGCCCGTGCGCCGGGTCACCCCGCCGTTCTACACCGAGGTCAACGCCGATGCGGCGAGCCGCTTCGCCTGGG